>LCNU01000015.1 GCA_001001375.1 Candidatus Amesbacteria bacterium GW2011_GWC1_47_15
TTGACTACTCAACAGTTTCATACCGGCCTTCGGCATAAGGAGGGAAGCACACTTCGAAAGCTTTTAGCGGAGAATTCGCTCCGGCTCGCCATTGCATAATATCGCCCACCATTACGGCTACAGCCAATCCGCTTTGGGCCAATAAAGTGACCATCGAGCCATCTTTCCGGACAATTTCTAATTTAACCCCTTCGCCGGAAATATAGCCTTCGTAAGTGACTTCACCTTGAAGCACTCTTTGTCGGGGTGTAGCATGGCCAGGCTCTACAAAAATGATGCCTAGGTCTTTAGTAGTCGGGTCGTTAACAAAAGTGTACACTTCGCACCTAACTCCGGGGGCCACATTTTCGGTCGTAACATAGGAAACAGGCTCAACTTGACCTTCCCATTCAAAAGACTCAAGTGGAGAAGATCCTCGCTCTACACCCATGTTGACATTATATCAAGACACATCAGCAACCCTGGATGGAAAACGTTCGAACCTATTACGCACAAATTTAAGATTTATCTTTGAAGTTTTAGCAGGTTTGTCTCTAGGAGGATTTTGGCCATTTCAGGACCACAGTCTTCTCTAATTGAAGTTTCACAAATTGGGTGTTGTTTGACTAGTTCCCGTGCCACAGTTGCGGCTTTTTGGTAGTTTCCATGTGCTACAAGTTCGAATAGTGCGAAACGTTGAACTGCTCGACCGGGTGACCATAATGCTTCTGCTAACTCGCTAGAGTTGTCGTCTCTCAATCGTATGAGTTCTTCATCGGACCATTGTCCAGTTGCAGATTCATTCCAAGAATAAAACTTGGGCCCTTTTCCGTCTTTCTTTTCAGCCATGGAGTGAATTTTATAGTGGGAGGAATGGAATGTCAATACTATGGGTCTTTTTGCAGCTCTGGATGGAAGACGTTCGAACCTATTACGCACAAATTTAGTATAAGTTATACTTAAGTTGTGAACTCGCAGTTTTTGGTCATTATTAGAGGTGCCCCAGCGAGTGGAAAGACGACAATTGCCAAGAGGTTAAGGAATTTTGAAGGAAGAGTTGCTTGGCTCAAGGTAGACAATTTCAAAGACTTTTTTTCGGATGATGCTTTGAGTGAAGAACAAAAATATGTGGACGAGGCTGCTGTCAAAACACTGGAATATCTTCTGGATAGTGGTTTCTCAGTTGTAATGGAAAAGATATTCTATGACCCTCATATCATTTCAGTGGCAATGAAAGTTGCTGTCGAGAGGAATATTAAATGTAAAGTTTTTCAAATTAAATGCTCTCTGCAAACATTATTGGAACGGGACAAGTCCCGTCCAGGTATCAAAGAAGGTTGCAGAAAACCTTTGGGTGAGAAATTGATAAAAGATCTTTTTACCCAACTTGAGAACACCTTTTATCAAGTGGCAATACCATTGGATACTGAGAAGCTATCGATCGATGATTGTATTGACACTATCAGACAGGAGATTGAAGACTAAGAGTTTATCTGGACATTTTTGCAGGGGTGCCAGGATTCGGACCTGGAAGAGCGGTTTTGGAGACCGCCATGATACCATTTCATCACACCCCTTCGGCCTACCTAATATTTTACTCTATAATTATAATGACGGTATATAAATAGAATCTGATACAGTTTTGTAGTATTTAGTAATAGTTATATACATATTGTATGCATCAAGATCTAAGACGAAAAACATTATTTATTAATGGTATGACTAGTACTTAGAGAAAACACCCACTTGACCGGTTGTTAATTTATGTTCTACGATATTAAAAGACGCCCCCTTACATGCCTGCCATAAAAAATATCTTAAGTTCGCTTCAAAGGCGGGTTTCCGGGCTTCGGGTAAAATACAAAGCGGCTCCCCCTGCAATGCAGATGCTGGGAGTGATACTGATGCTTTTGGGAATTGTGGGCGGAGTATGGGGAGTCAGAGAAGGATATAAATGGTTGTCCAGGGCAGCAGGTGAGACCGCAAGAATCTATTTTGAACCGGCGACGGCAACATTCCCTCCAAACCAGACGATGAAAATGATGATCGACTCCGGTACTACGGGCATAGGTTTTGTAAAAGCGGTCGTCACATTTAACCCCGCCAAAGTCAAACTGACCGGGGAAATTACCACATCCGACAAGCTGAAGACTGTGGTGGAAAAGACAAGTATGGCGACAGCTAACAGCACAGGCCAGATAACAATAGTATTGGGGCTGCTGCCGGCGGACAGCCTGAATCCTCCTATGGGAATATTTGAAATTGCACAGCTGCCTTTCGGTGCGGCAACTACTACCGCCAACCAGACGGATACGTTGGCTTTCCAGACAGCTTCCATGGAAATGTGGTCCTATCCGGGCAACGCGGCGGTGGCTATTACGGGTACCAACTCAACGGTATCCGTTAACCCTTCCGCAGGCGGAGTCAATTTCCACATGACTCCAAGCACTTTCACCCTGCCTCCCAGCCAGACTATGAAGCTGATGCTGAATGCCGGAATAAATAAGATAGGATTCGTGAGTGTCAATCTGACATTTGATCCTACCAAAGTCAGACTTGCGGGAGAAATAACAGCAGGTACAAGTCTGGGTACGGTGGTGGAGAAGACCAGCATGGCTACAGCAAACAGCACCGGAAGGATCTCACTGGTCCTGGCTTTGGCGACGGTTGACCGGGATTTTCCGCCCACCGGAGATTTTGAGCTGGCTTCGATTCCTCTTGCAGCGTTCGGGACAGGTTCCAACTTGACAACCACATTTAGCGTAGACCCGGCCGGGATGGAAGTGTGGTCATATCCGGAACAGCAATCTCTGAGCTTTACCCATACAGGGGCAACTATCACGGTGAACCCTGTAAATATTACCGCTACTCCCACCCCCATATCTTCCTGCCAGACCGGCCAACCCAATTTCACGGTAACGAATACCTGCACCGGCACTACATTATCCAACAGAATAACGTGGTCCACTTTTCCCTCATCGTGTGGATTTGATACGTACCCCATTCAAAGGTGCCTGGGTAATAACTGCACGCCCGATTTTTTTGTGAACATGTCCCCAGCCAGCACCCAGCTTACGGATAACAACGTAGAATACGGCAAGGTGTATGGATATAGGATGAGAGCATACGATATTGAAACACAGACTTATTCAGGCTATACCCCCACCTTATACGTAACTGCAAACTGCGCTATTCCGACGCCTACCCCGCTACCGCCTGCCGGGGGGAGATTGATAACAAACCTCATTGCCAACGATACGGCAGAAGCAATTGAATGGTCCGTCCGACAAAATCTGCAGCAAAACGATTTTATGTACGGTGACCGGCCGTATATTTTCCAGAACCTGTCCCAGACGCTTTTGGGTAGGGAGTGGATCCGACCGGCACAAAAATCGTGGACTTCAACTTTGTCCACACTGGCAAGTTTCCAGGTCACGGCCAACTCCACGGTTTATGTCCTGTTTGACGACAGGTTCACCACAAAGCCTTCATGGATGAACACCTGGCAGGATACAGGAGTAAACGTAAGTGGTTTGGACCCAGTCGGCATCGGAAGTGATCCAATCGGAACTTCCAACTTGGCCACGTTTAGCGTTTATTCCAAACAATACGCTACGGGGCAAACGGTCCTATTGGGCAGCATTGGTGATATAAACACCGGGTGGATGTACGTCGCCATAGCGCGTGCCGATGCGGTGTCACCGACTGTTACCCCAACCCGCACACCCACCCCGATTGCCAGCCCTACCCGTACTCCAACACCGTTTAATACTCCTACCAGGACGCCGACACCTTCACTACAGAAATCTGGTTATATAAAAGTGATTCAGGACAGCGTGGACCATACGGTGGGAGAATTATTCTCGGTGGCGATCAGCATTAATACAGGCGGCAGGGCGATATCATCCGTCACATGGAGGATCAGCTATCCGTACAGCGGCACTACACCCGAATTGAACGTGGTAGACCCAATAGGAACACAGGCCACCCAGATTGTACCCCTAACGCCGTTTACCGGGGCTACAGACTGGACATTTTCCGTCAACTCAGTCAGTAGAGCAAACGGCCAGGTGACAATTGATTTCGCAGCCGTCAATACATCCACAGCGGGGTATACGTCAAATGTTGATGTACCAATGGCACGGATTTACTTCAAAGCGAACAGGCTTCCCGCGGTCAACCCCACTCAGCTGACTTTTGATCCCCTGCAGACCAAAATGCTTTCCAAAACCACTCCGCTGACAGATATTCTGGCGGCATACCAGAACTTCACAATCAGAATAACTTCATCCAGCCTAATGTTCTCGGCCCAATTGCAGGGAGTGACCAAGCCCTTCGTAACCAAAAGTGCACTGCTGACTTTGAGCAGCGGAGGCTCGGATCTGAATTACAACGTATCCGTGGTTAGCGACAGTGCCGGAATTTTCAGGCCAAGCGCACCTGTGGAGCTGAACGGAGTCAACGGAGGCCAGTCGTATGATGTATATCTGAAGCCGGAAGGGTATCTGCGCCGTAAGCTGGGGACAATTACCATCCAGGCAGGCACTAATACATTGGCACTGGCGAACCAGGAAGTACTGGCGGGAGATTTTGACGGCAATAATATCCTCAACATTCTGGATATAGGAAAGATCCTGTCCGTATACACTGAATTGAGTGTGCCCGTAACAACCGCTACCCGCATCTATGATATCGACATCAGCGATGATATAAATATTACAGACGTGGCTATAGTGCTGATTAACTACACGGCACTACAGATATACGGTGACTAAAAATAGTATGAAATTAATATTAGTACTTGTCGGAGTTATATCGGTAGCAGGTTTGTGGCTGGTAAGCCGCAGCAGCGTGGTACAAAATAAGACGGAAGAACCGGCTACGATGAATGCGAACCCGTCTCCGGAACCGATTCCGGTATCCGAACCCAGAGATGCTGCGGCGGGGGAGACAGCGGCGTTTGAGATAAAACTTAATGCCAAAGGGAAGAATATTGCAGCCTTGGCTACCCGGTTGACCTACCGGTTTGAAGGAACCAATCCGTTTAAAGTGATTGATGCTTCTACCAAGAAAGAAGGATTACAACTTCAATCGAGTGCCCAGTTGCAGGAAGCCGGGTGGGCGTTTCCGGTTAACAAGGTGTATGTGGATCAGGAGCAAAATATGTTAATAGTGGATTTTTCGGCAGTCAATCTGACGCCGGAAGGATATGTAGCCGCAGGGGAGGAGACAGTAGGCACAGTCCAGCTGCAGGTTCTAAGGGACGTATCGGGAGTAGTGTTTGTGCCGGATCCGGAGCAGACGAAAGTGATAACAAAACAGGGGGAAGAACTCACGCTGGAAAACAAACCGGGAGTGCTCTGGGTAAAATAACCAGGCTTTTATAAAAATGACGGAAATACCATCCAAAAAGTGGGCGCTTTTAATTGGAGTAGGAGTATTGGTGGTGGGTTTGATCGTCGGAGTGGTGCTGGTGATGCAGCGACAGCTATTTGGCAAAAAAGCTGCTGTACCCACCGGATCAACTACAGTTTCGATAAGTCCAGCACAAGCAAATATCCCGGTGGGACAGTCACAGACAGTCACGGTTTACATCAATCCATCAGGCATCCCGATATCGGCCGTTGCCGTCCGGCTTAAGTATAATTTTTCGGGTGCATCACCGGAAGCGACGGTAGCTGATATCCAGATGGATTCTTTTTTAATCGCTGAAGAAGACTGGAATTGTCCAATCAAAACCTCAAGCATTACCGGCAATCAGGTATCAATTGACATTGCCTGTATAAATTCGGATACTTCCGGCTTTGTCTCTACCTATGAGTTTCCAATGGCGAGTTTTGTTCTGAACGCGGGCAGCGTGCCGGGAATAAATCCGGTCGTGGTGACCTTTGACGAGGTGCAGAGCGCTATTACCCGAAAATCAGACGGAGAGGATATATTGCTGACGCCTTCGGCAACAGGGCAGTATACGATTATGAGCGATAGTGTACCGACACAGACTCCTACAAGAACACCAACACCGTCTGCCGTGCTATCACCGACACCTACAACCGTGCCTGATGATGACAACGACACAGTGACTCCCACTCCAACCCCGACTCCAGGCTCCGGGGCTACTGATTCAACAACAAATACGACGACCACGACGACCTCATCGACGACAAGTAACGGGGGAGGAGATCAGGGTCAACTCTTGACAACGGGTTTCAGTCTGCCGACCATATTAATTACGGCAGCGGGGATTCTGGCTTTCGGATGGGGTGGGGTACTGCTTCTAAGGTAAAAACATTTCAAGAAACCTTATAGTATAATCCAATCATGTTGAAATTTCGGCCGAAGTCGAAAAGAATGGAAATGGAACCGGAGCAGATGTCCCAACAGGAGTTTTTTATAGATGAGGAATCAGAAGACAAACGAAAAGAAACTATAGGTAATTTAAGTCTGCTCACTGTTTCTTTGTTTGGATTTTTATTCATGGTGCAAGTAGCAGCGATCGATGGGGTATCCAGAAAGGTTTTCAACGGCTCAACTGGTCCTATTTGTTGTCTTTATCCGGCTTTGTTTGTTGCCGAATCGTTTGCCTGGGAGTTGATTTGGAATGATCCAAATGCAAATTTCCTGAGAATGATCAACAATGCCTGGATGGCCAAGGTCAGAGAAAAAGCTCCGTACGAATAGGATTGGCGGTATATTGATCCTACTTCAGTTTGGATGTCTCACGGTGTAATTGATGTTTGCGGCAGCGGCGACAATATTTCTTCATTTCCAGCTTATCGGTACTATTCAGCTTGTTTTTTTCACTAACATAATTCTGTGACTTACACACAGAGCAGATGAGGGCAAAGATCTGACGGGCGCCTTTTTTGGCCATAGGACTAATCTATTTTAGGGGAAAAAACACTCCCGCGCAAGAAGCGGCGGGAGTGAATGAATGCAAAAGAGAAACTATTGGACCGCTGTGGGAGGAACGGAATTGCCTGCCGGAGTTTCCGGGACAATGAGTGGTGCCGGTGCG
Source organism: Candidatus Amesbacteria bacterium GW2011_GWC1_47_15 (assembly GCA_001001375.1). Classification (GTDB taxonomy): domain Bacteria; phylum Patescibacteriota; class Microgenomatia; order CAZETR01; family Amesbacteraceae; genus GWC1-47-15. The sequence continues at coordinate 6,995 of LCNU01000015.1, forward strand.
ACTGTCGGCTCAGCGGGCTGGACCAGCTGGTCCGCAGCTTTTAATATTTCGGCCTGAGCGGCAGAGGGGTCCGGGGTCAGGTCGGGAATTGTGTTTTCCCGGCCGCAGGACTTGCAGACCCAGACTTTGGAGCCATCCGCGAGAGTGACCTCGCCGCAGTGGCTACAGGAAAGGTTTTGTGTATTGGGATCCAAATAAATCACCTCCCAACTATATTTAGCATTAAATAATTAACATTTGTCATTTAAACATACTTTACCGTTGACATAAATGTCAAAGACAGGCCACAATGGATGCATATGAGCGCTGTCGGTGCTTTTTCGCTGTCGGAAATGTCTTCCCCGGTGGAAATCGTAGATCAGATGGTGAATCAGGCGGTGAGACTAAACGCTTCAGATATTCTGATTGAGCCGCAGGAAAAACAGGCCGTTGTCCGACTGCGGGTAGACGGAGTACTGCAGACTTTCGGAGAAATGCCCCTTGGTTCATATGACCAGGTGATGAGCCGGATTAAAGTGCTGGGAAATATGGACGTGGCGGAAAGCCGCAAACCGCAAGAGAGCAAAATCCGGTTTTCTTCCGACGGTCATCCCTACGTACTGCGGGCAGCGATAGTTTCTACCAATTTCGGGCAAATGGCCGCCCTGAGGGTCCTGGACAGTCCCAAATTTACGGAATTTACGCAGCTGGGGATGTCTGAAGCGGTGATAGACAAAATAAAAAGAAACATCTCCGGCCGATATGGTCTGTTTCTGGTATGCGGTCCGACGGGGGCGGGTAAGACGACCACTGTGCATACCTGCCTGAAACATCTGAATAATGGGGAAGTGAACATCATGACAATTGAAGATCCGGTGGAGTACATCATGGACGGACTAAACCAAATAGAAGTGGGAGAAGATGTGGGACTGGATTTTGTATCGGGATTGAGAACTGTCCTGCGGATGAATCCTGACGTGGTGTTTGTGGGGGAGATACGGGATGCCGCTACCGCCCGGATCGCCATCCAGGCAGCCCTTACCGGGCATCTGGTGATCTCCACGCTACACAGCAGAAACAGCGTCGGGGCACTTTTCCGTCTTCTTGACCTGGGAGTGGACCGGTATATCCTGAATTACGCTTTGAGGGCAATTGTTTCACAGAGGCTGATGCGCAAGATCTGCTCCCACTGCAAAGAGATTTACCAACCCACGGAATCGGAACGGATGTTTTACAGACGGGAAAAAGGGGATTTACCGGGGCAGCTGACGGCCGGCAGAGGATGCGACCTATGCGCGCATAACAAATTCCAGGGGATGGCCGGTATTTATGAAATGCTGGAAATGGACGAAGTACTTCGGAAAATGGTCCTCTCCGAAGCGGATGAAGCCGGATTTAAAGCAGAACTGGACAGCCGGGAATTTGAGGACTTAAATTCCGCCGGTCTGCGTCTGGTGGATGACGGGACGACCAGTCTGCATGAGTATATCCGGACGCTTTACGACGCGGGGTGAGCCTGCCTGCTGGCAGTTTCGGATGGAAGACATCGAACCTATTATGTAGTGAGGTGAATTTCCAGCTTAGAGTTAAGGGCTTTAGCAAGCCTTTTCAAAAACTCCAGAGTGGGATTTGCTCGTCCGATTTCTAAACGGGAGATGACTGCTTGTTTGGTTCCAATTTTTTGAGCCAACTGAGTTTGAGTGAGACCACCCCTTTTCCTTGCTTCAATAATGGCATTGATGAGTTCAAATTCGGGTTGAAGCTTGTCATACCCAGCTCTAACCTTAGGATTTCTGAGTGCTTGTTTTTTCTGTCAAGCGCAGTTTGCAGTTCTTTGAGGGGGACTTTTTGAGTCTGCTTTTTAAACGCATGGAGAAGCTAGTAGGTACCCTTGTGACTTGTGTATAAAATCCTCACAGATATCTGTCCAGAAGTTCGTAACTCATATAATCCGGAAGCTAACTTTTCTGATTGTTGTGAAGAATTTGTCTATGAAAGCCACAAATTGAGTTTAGCATTTTGCGAGCTGAGGGGAATTGGGGAGCCTGGGGTGGGAATCGGACCCACGACCTCATTCTTACCAAGAATGCGTTCTACCACTGAACTACCCAGGCGGATACCAAGAGATTTTAACAGATTTTTAGAAGCCTTTGATGAGAGCTTTCCCGGTAACAATTTCACTTAAAAAATACAGTTCACCCAGGGTCCAAATATCTCCGCCAACGATGGAGTTGAACCCGGTTTTCCCTGCGGATTCTCCTAGCATTAAGGCTTGTTTTAGTAACTTGTCCAGAGAAGTAATTCTTCCGATCATAGCAAAAACGAAGGCGGCTTCAAATAAACTATTTAAGGTTCCGTCACTATCAGTACGACGAAGACAATAAAGAGGATCCATGCGGGAATCAGGGATAACTTCTGTTGCCTGGAGATTTCCCACACGGAAAGTGTTATTTATCTGATGCGACGGACCCACAAGTTCCTGGATTTTCTGTTTTGTTTTCCGATCTGTCTGGGTAATGATTTTGTCTACAATACTACTTTTCTTTTTGGATTTTGCAGTATCAATTTTAAATAAATCTACCACGTCCTGAATTTTAATTGCTAAATCCCGACGATGTGATCTGGCTAACCCGGTCTGCTCTATAGGCAAACTGGCGTGCTGGACATACGTTAAATCGTAGTCAGGAATAAGTTTATGGCGGGTTGAATGGATTGCTTTAATAGGATTGGTTTCTCTGAATAGGGGATTTCTAGACGGGGTTAATTGATTCATGAAAGAAATCAGTGACTTATCGACGGGAACTTCAGAAATTTCAGCCACTCTAAATACAGGTATACCTTGTCGAAACCCGGAAAATACTTCGTCGATAAGGATCCTTTTAGGATCAACAAAAGAAGGGGATCCCTGGTTTTCTGCCAGCTTTAGAGCTACGCGAAATATATAATCTGTTTCATTTTTAAACGACATAAGCTCCTATCTGGATGTAGGTATGTCTTTAAGAGTGTCTTTCATTGTGGTCACCTTTTCTCCTAATAGCTTTCGATTTGTTTGAGCTTGCTTGATAAAATCTCCAAAGAGTTCCTGATATCTCTGGCATGTAGCCTGAATTATCCAGGCGATGTCCTGTTCATAACAGGCAATACCAAACAGGAATGCAGTGTTAACCATTTCCTCTAGCAGAAAATAACCTCGCTCGGCGGCAGTAATCGTTTGAGTGCTGCCTATCGCGGGCAGGATAGCTCCGATACTGATACCTGCCCTCGTGGCGGCTTTAGCTTCTTCGATTCGGGCATTTGATTCCTTGGTAGACAAGGAGTTTGCATTACTGACCAATTTATCGGTGGTCGTGTCATGAATTAAATCCAGCGGACGGGATAATTTTTGAGTTAATTGTGTCAGAGCACTATCCAATTCGGATCGATGTACCTGAGCACGCCCTGCGGCATCTCTGGCTTTTTGGGCACTGGTTGCGTACGACCGGGCAATTGTGGTCTGGTTGGATAGTGCCTTTTTTCTGGAGAACTCTGTGTCCGCAATTCGCTTTTCTGTGGTGAGCCCTAACTGATGCAATTGTTCCAGAGTAGGTTTGTAGTGCTGTTGAAAATGATTATCTGAGGCAAAAATACTGACGGTTTTTAGCTGTCTGTTTCTCCAACCGGGGTTTTCTCCGCCCAACACTTTCATCAGTTCTATTCGGAGACTAGATAAAGCTGCAGGATCTTTCGCAGTAGCGATGGACAATGCCTTTGAGGAAGCTTCTATTGCCTGAGCGGCGTGTTCTTCAAGAAAGAGAAGAAACGACAAGGCAGAGTTTTTATTTATTTGCGGTAAAGGGACGGGTGGAAAATCGAGTTTATTGAGGATGGTGTTGGCAGCATTTGCTGAATCCTGGGCTGCGGATTGAAGCTGTTCAACGGCAACTTTTGATAACAGGCTCCTATCTAAAAAACCACCGGGAATGATATCTTTGGGTACCATTTAAGGGGATTATAACCCAGAAGTCCAGATTGGCAAGCTCAGTGCCGGGAGCAGGATTCGAACCTACGTAGGCGAATGCCAGCGGATTTACAGTCCGCCCTCGTTGACCGCTTGAGTATCCCGGCGACTTGAGCAATTTTATCAAATAATTCATATGATTTGGTACGAAATTTATTCCCATTTATATATTAACGGTTTAAAAACGCTTTCCAGTTGTTTGTATTTTTCTTTGGAGATGATCTCGAGCTTTATGTTTGGGTATTTTTGCCGGAATAGTCTGTCGCGCTCCCGGGAATAATCATTCATATAGTTTTTGACTTCTAAAAATAAATTACTATCGGGTAGATAGAAGTCTGGCCTATATGTATGCTTTCCCAAGTCAAATATTTTGGGGGAATACTGCCAATTAATATTCATCAATGTTAGAACCCGGGCAATATTAGCTTCCCAGGTGCTGTAAAAACAGATGGAATCATCAATGTCCGGGCGAATACCTGATTTCCCCCTGGAAGCTTTTGGGGAGGTTGTGTTCCTTCCAATAATTTGCATATGACAATAGTTACTACAATATTTTCTTTTCGTTGCCATATAAGGAGGTACGAAAAACACCTTCTTACAGTTAGCATTAAGACACTGGACCGGGAGCAGCGTTACAATTCTTCTGGGGGGCGGTGGACAGAATCTTTTTATAGTTGAAGATATTTTTTGTCGGGTTTCAAGACTATGTTTCCGACCCAAATTATTCACATGAGCAGCACATCGGCGAGAACAATATTTTTGCTTTAAATAAGGTTTTATAGCGAATGTTTTGTCACAATCCCGGCTGCAGCAGACCCGATTTTGTAATGGTTTGATACGGAATGAGTATTTTCCCAAACGCCAATTTGTCTTGGCTATCGTTGACTGGAGGTGTTTATATTTACTATCTGAATAAAAATTTCCACTCACTGACCCATTATTTTCCGTAATATTCCCGAAGGTCAATCTGCAATTTGAGCCGGCGGGGAGTTTTGCAATCCCGACCTTGGCTTTACAAAAGCCCTGCTCTGCTTCTGAGCTACGCCGGCGGAGTCAATTTTACCAAAAAAAACCGGCATAATGCCGGAGCGAACAGAATGTCCCGCCAATCAGGAGCGAAGGTTTTTCCCCAAGTAGTAGCAAAGTGGGCGAGCTCCCCCCAAAATATCACACTTTAGGGGATGTCCGCTCCGGTACTCGGACCGGAAGGGAGTTGTGCCCTAGCCCTACTGGATTAATATAGTCGAGGAAAAATGACTTCGACTATCCTTCTTGGCAGGACAATTATTATTATACCTGTATTTGCAAGAGGGAAAAAGTGTCAGGGGAGAAGAAAATTGATTATCAGGCGGGAAATGGGAGAGATGATCAGATAAGCAACTGAGTATCCTCCGAATATGGGCAAGATCAGCAGCAGGATGAGCATTAATGAATTGGTTTTCAGGAGCGGATGACTGGTCGGCAAAAGCTTGGAACCGTCTAACGGCGGGACGGGAATGAGATTAAAAAGCGCAAGGTTTACATTCAGGGATACCAGACCGTAAAAGACCACCAGCACCTGGGAGGGCATGGAAGTAAGCTTGGTGATTAATGAAAGAAGTACAGCCAGGACAATGTTGCTGGCAGGCCCGGCCAAGGCGATAAGGGCAGTATCGCGGCGGGGGTTTCGCAGGTTGTACGGGTCAAACGGCGTGGGCTTGCCCCAGCCGAAAAAACCGGTAAAGATGATGGCCAGGGTGCCGTATGGGTCAAGATGGGCAAGGGGATTAAGAGTCGTCCGGCCCAGAGTGCGGGGGGTGGGATCGCCCAGATAATCTGCCATGAATGCATGGGCGGCCTCGTGGATGCCAATAGCCAGGATAATTCCGCCGAGAATAACGACGAAGGCGTAGGGATTGGTAAACAAAAGGTTTAGCATGTGTTAAAATCCATAAGTATTATGGCATATAAATGTGATAATTGCGGCAGAGGCGTGCAATATGGTGAAACCCATACCCACGGGCGGGGTGTGGCGGGAGGCCGGTGGAAAAAAAGAGCTCCGCATACCCGCAAAGTATTTAGACCCAATCTGCATAATGCAAGAATCATGGTAAAGGGAGTCGTAACCAAAATGAAGCTATGTACTAAGTGCCTGCGCAAGCTCAAATCTCAAAGCCAGCTTGCCGTCAGGCAAGGTACAAAGCTCAAGACCGAAGAGGTTGTATCTGCCACGGTATAGGATTTTTACCTTCATATTGAATTGTCGGAGGGGTCAGGGAAATAAGTTTTATTCTTTTGCCTTCCGGGTTTTCAGTCCAAACTCCGGGCCAGGGATGCAGGGCGCACCATTTGCGGGACAATTCTTTATTGTTTGTTGTCAGTTGGTCGTTGAAGGCATCCCAGGGGATAAAGCCGTCGGCACGGGTGAGCTGGCGGGCATAAAAAATGCCATCCGACGGAATCTTTTGGGGTACCGGTTTATTTGCCCCAGCGGCGATTTTAGGTAAATTGTCGATGAGCAGATCAGCTCCAAGGTGATACAAACGGTCGTATATTGTCTGCCGGGTATCGGCGTCCGAGATAGGGGTTTTTATTTGGGCAAGGATCGGACCGGCATCGAATCTTTCTGTCATTTTGACCAGAGTGACGCCCGTTTCCTTCTCACCCCAAAGAATCGCCCATTCGGCCGGGAAGCGGCCGGGATATCGGGGCAGAAGGGAAGCATGCATGTTTATGGCCATAATTTTGGGTAATTCCAGCCAGGCTTGAGGAAGAAGTTTGCCGTAACCGGATGCGATTAAAAAATCGGGAGGATTTTTTGAGAAGGAGAGTAGAAAAGCAGGAGAGTCAAAGTCGGCGGGAGTATGGACGGTAAGGTCGTGTTTTTCGGCGAATATTTGAACCTCAGTCGGCCTCAATTCCAATCCGCGGCCTGATGGGGAGGGAGGAGTAGTAACAACGGTTATGGATTTGTTAACCGCTAATAATCTTTCAAGTACTACGACGGAGTAGTGCCGGAAGGAGCCGAAGAAAACAATATTGAAGTCCATACCCTAATTATATTTGATTGGGGAAATAAGGGAGAAGTAAAGATAATGATCATTTATCGACCATTAGCGCGCATTTGCTGATATTCTTTCATAACTTTTAATGCTGCTTTCTTACTTCCTGTGACTTCGACAAGTTCTCTCCAGGCATAACCATCATCAGCGATAGCCTTCTTGATAATTTCCTCCATATGAAATTGGGCGTTAAATTCAGCATTTGAAGTTTTAAAGGATGCAACTCCCTGGGAAATTCTTTCTCCAACTCTTAGTTTTGTGGCTAGAACATACCCGATGCAAAAGAGGCTTGACAGGCCGCTCACGATGGTAAGCGGAATGTCGTTATCTGCGTAGGATTCTTTTACAATAACCCCGCTGATACCTAATGAAGTTCCTGCGCCAATATTGGATATAACTTGGTAAAAATTGGGGTGATTATCGCCTCTTATTTTAGATTCAGCAAGTTCTGTCAGACCACCTATCACTCCCAAAGCTACACCAACTAATAATATTTGAGTTCTTAGTTCTTCAAATGATTGCTGGGCAGGGGCGCCGTTAATATCGAAAAGGCTTTTGACTCCAATGAATGCGATCCCACTCATGTGGCCCCGATGATTCCAGGCGGTCTCAGCGGCATCTTTTAAAGGATTGAAATTCAAATCTATACCCGTATCCATGAAAGCCAGGGAGGAGGGGAAGTCCGGATTTTCCTTGCGGCTGGGGGTGAGGGTCATGTTTTTTAGAATTCTAAATTAGTACTGGCTTATAGTCAATATTGAAATATATGCTAAGATAAGTTGACATGGCAGTGAAGCGGGAGTTGGAATATGTTGATGTTCCGCCGGATGTGGAACCGGGGGAGATAAGGAATTTGGGGGAAGTGAAGGGGGAAATGAAAGTGTCCGAGACCGGGCCGGACGGAAAGAAAATAGGTTATAAAAAAGAAGTCACTGTGACATTAATTTCAAATAAGTCGGGAGAGATTGTGGCAGTGCCGGGCAGGGGCTGATCAATCAAAACTGATTTGCCCCAGGATTTTATCAAATTCATCCTGAGTGACCAAGCCCTGGCTGGTTTCATATACAATTTCACCTGTAATAAGGTCTTTGCCGATGGCGCCGTTTCTATTTTGTAAACCTGTATCCAGTTCTATAGGTCTGGTTGTCCCGTTGAGGAACCTCATGTCTTTTACAGACGGTGCAGCATTTATCTGCTCCACCGCCAGATTATGAATTTCCCGATGTTGCTGTCCGGTGTATTCTGCTTCGACTCCCGATCTTTTGGAATCATATAACTGGCGGGGGTTAGGGTATTGCCGTCCGCCTACCAAACCCGATAAAAAGTTGTGGATGGCAAGTCCTGCTTCCTGGCGGATAGTGGTACCGCTTTGTGGCGGAGGAGCACCCAATTTCCTTTCCGCTTCAATTTGGGCCGCTTGATGGATAACTTCCCATACAGACCCAACCCGCACTTTTGCCTGAGGAGCGGCGGGGTGCCTGTCTCTAAATTCCGGGTCTTCCTGAGCTTCGGCAATTACCTTGGCGATTGATGCCAAACCGCGGCGTTCATGGTCGGCTTTAGAAATTTTAACCCGGGAATCAGGTCCTCTAGCAACTGCCAGGACTCCGGTGGTATGATTCATAATTTCATTCAGGGCTTGTTGCCGAAGTTTCAACGCAGTGTCGGGGTCCTTTTCCAATCGGGCCTTACCGGCATTTTCCAGGCTTGTTCCTGTATGACCGACGACGGGCTTGAAAGCGAAATTGAGAAGTTCACGCAGATTTGCCATTGATTTACTTGTCCCGGCGGACGCTAAAACGAGTGCTGCCCACTTCGATCTTGAGAGTAGGAGTATGGACAATTGAAGCATCAACTTTGGCAGCACTGCCTTCTGCATAGGCTCCACCCGGTCCGACGCTGGCTCTGGACTGGCCGGTATTGCCATTTGAGTCAGGAGGTGTATATGCTCTTGCCTCTGCAAACACACTGGTACCGCCTTTTATCTCCAAAGTGACAGGGGCGGAAGCGGCTGTGATATCCATACCAGGCGGGAATTTTTGTCTTACTCTCTCAAGAGAATGTTGAGTCTGACTCCTGCGGCCGAAAAGACCCCGGGATTCCGTTTTGGTTACAGTTTGTATTTCCCTGTCATCGGTCAAATCGCCGCGTTGGATGGACTGAAGAGCCTGGCTGATAATTCCGGACAGAGTTCCTTGGCTTTCGGTGTGCAGGTCGCGGGCGGTGCTGTATGCCTCAAGCGCCATTGCTGTTTGCTGGCTGACTACATGTGAAACAAGACCATTAATAAGTTCAGGGTCGGATGGCTTTAGGACTGCCTGGATTGCTTGGTGGGTAATAGCTGCTTGTTGGGCATTCTTTTCCCTTTGGGTTTGGAGCAGTATTGCGGACAGAGCTTGCTGGCGGAGAAGCAGTTCTTTATCCTGGTAAGGGCCCAGTTGATTCAACGGCCGAGAAACAGGCGCCGATTCTTTTCCGGCCACAGCAGTAAGTATGCGTTGAAAAATACTTGTCATCTTACGTTGGCTAGAGAGAATATTGTAGCACAAATAGAAGTTCTAAATTCGTCAGTATGATAGGAAAATATTCTTATTTTCGAACCCGCCGGCAAAGAGATTTTTTCGGGTTTGTCAATCTCAGCCGCGGGGTGGGGATTATTTTGGGCTAAGGTGTTTACGAGCCACCCTGAACCAAACTCAATCGCAGTAACGGGTTTTCCGTCAAAGTGCAAGCCCAGATTTGTGAAAGCGATTTGGTGTGGCGGCAGATATTCGTGCAGGGAGTGGAAAAAAGTTAATCCTGCAGGCCATTGCAGAGACTCAGTACCGTCGTATGATCTTACGGGATACGCTCGACACCCCTCGCTGATTAACTTTATCTTGTCCGCATCAGGCAGAGATGCGCCAAGAATTTCTTGAATCTTTTCCAACCTGGACGGCATAGAAGGATTCTAAGTGAGGAGATTGTGGCTGTCAACCTATAATTACTCTCTTCCTATGTATTTTTCCGGACTTATATTATAATCCCGTTATGTCTTTGGAGCTTCTGGACCTGGCATTAAAAAATCATGCGACCAAAGAAGCGACGATGCTGGCGCTGAAAGCGGCGCAGCATTATAATGGGATTTTACTCGATATAAATCCGGATGGGAAAGAAGGATCGGATTGGGAAACGGTATTAAAATGGAGTATCCCGGCACTGATAGGAGCAGCGGCGGTAGGGACGGCCATGGGTACTTTGGAAAAGCTGAAAGCCAGAAGACGGCAGGAGGAAAACAAGATGCACGAGAGGCATAAGGTGTTGGCGCAAGATGAAAAAATGACCCGGATTCAGGAAACCACAAAAGCAAAAAAAATATCAAACGGGGATTTGGGATATAGATTTATATTACAAGCTTTGGATGTAAACGAACAACAGTTGAAGGATAATCCTTCCTGGAGACAGATCATTTTTCTTTTTATGGATTACACGCAAGATTTTGGCCGGAGTGCAAAACATAGGGAGGTTTTTGAGGCAGCTCTTGCGGACATGAAAAGTCAATTAAGAGAATGTAATTGGCATCATACCAGTCCGGAACCGCATGATGTAGATGATGCCCTTAGGGCGCAAATGCCGGACAAAGGAATCAGGGCGCATGGCTTAATAAATAAAGGTGAAGCGTTGGAAAGAATAATAAAGGAAGAAGAGAAAAAGAAAAAACAAAGAGCGGAAGCAGAGAGGGATGCCCGCAGAGCGGCTCAATCGCTTCAAAGCATCGAAGTAATCGGGAGGGAATATAATCGTACCAACCAGTTTTATGAAGACAATGAGAGAAAAAGGGCGGAGGAAGAAGCTCAAAGGCACCAAGGAGATGGGGGAATTGAAATTACACACAGGACTTTAAGACAGCAGCTGCTGGGGGATAGATTTCGCCGTGGCCGATAACACTTATTGACCGGTAATAATGGGTATGCTATAAGATGATACATCAATGGCAAATGAAATTGATAAAATAATAAGCAGGTTTGCCGGACGCCAGAAAAATAGATTACTGCAGGAAACACAAAACAGATTGACTTCGGGTAATGATCCGGAGTCAAAAATTAGCGCGGGTGCAAAAGCATTTTCAGAAGCCACTACGAGAATGGAAAGTATTAAAGGAGGCCATGTAAGGGTGTCTGAAGCTTCTGAGAGATTTTTACAAGAAGGTACTGCGGGATTGGAGGAAATGGAAGCCCATCCTGGCTTGATAAATAATTTTGCAACAGGGTTTTTGGCATTATTCCAGGCAGTGTTCAGAGAAGAAACTGAAGAACGGCACGCGGTAGAGGTATACGGTCCCCCGGTGGCCTTGGGAAAACTGGCAAAAGAGCTCGGGTTGGATTATCAAACCGCCCACCGTTATTATTTACAGATGATAGACAGGAGGATAATCGAAAAACCACCAAAGAAGAAAGGTGATAAATTCAGCTCTTTAATAATATCAGGTGAGGCGGCGGAATTTTTGGGATTACTAGTTGAGCATATCGGACCGCCCAGACCGGGAAAACGGACAAATATGGACAGAACATTCAGTTGGCTTGAGGCTGAAATACAAAAAACGAAAATGACAAAAATCGGCAGCTTAACGCCATCTCACAAACATGCAAGAGGTTGGAACGTGGATGCCGGGACTGCAGATATAGATGTAAAATCTAAAGGCTGACTTCTTCCCACTCCTTCCCGGAGACACGAAACAGCTTGGTGTTTTGAGACAGGACGTGGTCGATGAACAGTACTCCGTTTAAGTGGTCCGTTTCATGCTGAACGATGTGAGCTGAGAAACCGCTGAGGACAGCAGTTTTTTTTGACAATAGCCATTTACCATTTTGCATTACAGGAACGTGATATTTTATAGTAACGCTTGAGGATCTTTTGATGGGGGCGAAATGGCGGGGAATGGATAGACAGCCTTCATAGATACCGTTTTTTGAGCTGGGATTGAGTGTACGCTGGGAGTAGCGGATGATGTCGGGGTTGATGAACAGCCGAGGTTCTTTTTTCAAGTCGGGGCGGATAAAGAAGATGCGAAGCGGTACACCGATTTGGGGAGCTGCCAGACCTACACCCTCGGGGTCCCGGGCAGCCAGAAGGGCTTTTCTCATCTCTTCAATGATCCTCAGGATCTTTTTATCTATCTTTTCCACCGGTTTGGCAACCTGGCGCAAAACGGGATGGGGGACGGTAACAATCGGGGCCATATCCTAAATTTTACCAGAATCAAGGATCGACGCAGATTTCTATCTGTTTGCCTTGTTGGCTTTCCTCCATGGCTTTTTCCAGAAGCCCTTTGCTAAATACAGTTTGGATTTTTCGGTGGGGGAGGGCAGCTTCGGGGCGGTGGATTTGGTAGGGCGGCAATTCGATGACGGCAGGATCATTAGCAGCCAGCAGCAGCTCGTTCACAGTGGTGTATTTCATGGCGGGGAGGCAGGACCAGGAGTATGCGACTATGGCCGCATCGAGGGAAAGCGGCGTGGGTCCGGTGCCGGTGTCTAATGCCTGCTGTTGGGTATCTCTATCCCCGCCGCAATTGACAAGTGCAATGGCCAAAATAGCTGCCAGCCCGAGGGGAAGGAATATGTCGACCCAGTGAACATATCTTTGTTCCATAGTTTTTTTATAGGAATTGATTTGACTTTACCTTTTTTAGCTTCCTGGAAACAATAGTCTATAGATTTGATGAAAAGATCGGGTAAGGATACGGGTCCTGTAGTATAATTTGCGAATGAAAGATTGGAAGGTTCGGTCAAACAAAGTGATATATGAAGATGAAATTCAGTCCCGAAGTGCTAATCCATACGGCCGTCCGGAAAAAGGATTGGGACCCGGAGTATTAGTAATTGCGCTGCCTATAATTGGTATATTGGGGTGGCTGGGAATACGCAGCCTGGGCGGGAATGCGGAAGCCAGAAGCGTAAACAATTCCGAAAGTCCCGCAATTGGTTGGTGTAGTGTAGATGTGCTGGACGATTACTTCGGGATGGCGGCAGGGCAGGCGTCTTGCGTGTGCTTGAAGGAGAGCAGCGGCAGACCCAAAGCCATTGGCACTTATAGTCCTAATGAGTATAGCATCGGTTTATTCCAGAAAAATCTGAAGGACGGAATAACAGAAGAAAACTTCATTAATAATTCCGGTACCGAGGCCGCACGCGTGCTGAAAAATATCCTTGAGAGACACAACGTCGATAATTGCTCAACCGGCCTGCGGGGAAACCGGGCGTTGTTGCAGGAATGTGTAAATTTTTACAGCACGCCGGAATTCAACCTGATCTGGGCTGCATGGTTTCACGAGCAATCTGGTTGGAATCCGTGGAAATGGGCAATGGCCAAGTGCGATATAAAATAAATTATGGAGACTCGGGCGTTGCCGACAGGGTGGCGATTTCGGACATAGAGGCCAGGGCATCTGCAAAATCCGGCTTGAGTGCCAGAGCTTTTTCCAGATACCTCCGGGCTGTCGGATAATCTTCCTTATACCGGGCTACCAATGCCTGCATCTGGGGGATGCGGGGGTCTGTAGGGGAGACACGGGCGGCCTGTTCCAAAGTCGCTTCTACTTGCGGATAGTAGGAAGTATCATATACGGCAAGCAGTAGGAGGCTGCGGCCGCGGGATTTGAGATAGTTTGGGTGATACGGGCTGGCGGCTACCGCTTGTCGAGAAAGGGATTGGGATAGGTCAGCCAGCTGCCTGGCGGTTTCCGGTTTTGAATCATAGGAAAGTAAAGACATATACGCGGCAGCGGTAGAAAATTCCGAGGCTATAGGCGGATCTTTATGGTTCAGGCTATACGCGGAGGCTAAATCATCATACGCTTTAACTATATAGGCAAGATCCTGGGTGAGAATGAAAGCCCGGAAATTATTCTGGCCGGAGGCGTATTTAATATCCGCTGTCCAATAACGGAGGATGGAATATGACAGGTAGAGAGCGGGAAGAAAGAGAAGCATGATGGAGAAGAGGCGGGAGTTTGAAGTAGTGGCGGGCAGTGCGGAGTGGGTAGCGGGATTGGTAGTGAGAGTGAGGGCGAGGGCCGGGAAGAGGAAAAGGAAGATTTGGGTAATGACTACCGAGAAGCCCCAGTAGTTGGTGACAGAGAGGGAGAGCCACCCCGCGCACAGCGCGGGAATGACCAATTTCCAATGACCAATTTCCAATGTATTATCCAATTTCACAATTTTTAATTGCTTAATGAAAACCCAGGCCATTGCAAGAAGCAGGAGAATGTACGAGCCGAGGCCGATTAATCCCGTAGTGGCCAGGAAATTCAGGAATTCATTGTGGGCTTTATTGTATAAAAGTTCCCATTCCGAGGTGTAATTGTGTTCAACCGGACGGTGGTTGTAATAAGCCATGGCAAAAGTCTCGGGGCCGGCGCCGAGCCAGAAATTTTTATCGGAAGCGCGCCAAATATCAATTGCGCCTTTCCAGACAATTTGCCGGATAGCTCCGGATTCGGTGCCGCCGGATTCCAGAGCGGGTTGGACCGGGGCAGAAGCTGAAGGCAGGGCCGGTTGGCGACTGAAGACGATATCCTGGACGGGATTACGGATAGAAATAGCAATAATTATGAACACAAGATTTAAAGATAACAGGAATTTAAGATGGGTTTGGAAATGGCGAAGGAGTATATAACCCCAGAAAACGGCGGAGGAGACGCCGAAGGCAAGGAGGCCGGAGCGGGATTTGGTAAATAAAAGAGTGATAAAGAGCAGAAGAGTGAAAGAGAATAAAAGAATTGATTTTGCACTTTGTATTTTGGACCCGGAACTTAATATCATGCTGATGGGAATAAAAATCAAAGCTACCAGATAGGCCGCGAGCCAATTTGGCTGTCCGAGAGTGGAAAAAACGCGGTGGGCAACATCCTGCACCCACATCGGGTCATCGATGCCGAAGTGCTCAAGAAAACCCCACCCGGCGACTACGCCGGCCAGCCCCACTGACCAACTCAGAAGATTCAATGAAGATTTCCTGTCCAGATTGGAAACAGCTGCCCAGTAAAGGAGAGCATAAGACAAAAGGGAGGCAAGACCGCCGTTGAAGCGGGAGTAATAACCCAATAGAGAAGTGCGCGGGTCGATGGAAAAAAAGTAACTAAGTGATTGAGAGATTAAGAAAATTAAGACGGGTAGATCGAGGGCGGTGCGACGGAAAATAAGGCGGTTTTCCAGGATCATGCGGGAAATCCAGAATGCAGCGATCAGGACGGCTAATAGATAGACAACGATCATTTTGTTAAATTCAAACAGTTCGGAGGTGAAGGGGAGGAAGATCAGGGGGACGAGGATTAAGAGGAGGATGAAGGAGATCTCAATTGCCTTTTTGGGCCAAGACATACTTTACCAGTTTATACCAGGTTTGGTTTCTTTGCTTCCTGAACCGTTTTTCTGTTATTGGAAAGAGGGGAAACGGGAGTAATATTGGAATATATGGCGCAGAAAGTCAGAAAAGCAGTGTTGCCCGCTGCGGGATATGGGACCCGGTTTTTACCCCAGACCAAAGCTATGCCGAAGCAGATGCTTCCGATCGTGGACAAGCCAATCATTCAATATGTGGTGGAAGATCTGGTGAAGTCCGGGATTACGGATATTATCATTGTGACGAACTACCACGAACGGGCGATTGAAGACCATTTTGACCGTCCGCATCAGGACCTGGTGGAAAATATTTTGCTGGGCGGAGAGAAAAAACGCCCGCTTCTGGAAGTTTTGACGGAGATATCCGATATGGCAAATTTTGCCTATGTGCGGCAGAAGGGCCCCTATGGCAACGGGACGCCGCTATTGAATGTGGAACACCTGGTGGGTGATGAACCTTTCCTCTACTGCTGGAGCGATGAATTCATCGAAACGAACGGAGGGAAATCCACCCCCCAGCAAGTGATGGAGGTTTATGAAGAATTCGGATGCTCGGTCCTGGGGGCAATTAAAGCAACCAAAGATGAGGATTATAAGCGTTTTGGGTTTGCGGCCGGCGCAGAAATCCGGCCGGGGCTGATCGACACTAATGAATTAATAGAAAAACCGGGAAAAGACAAAGCACCGTCCGACCTGGCGAATGTTTCTACCTTTTTATTCACACCGCAGATTTTCGAACGGATCAGAACGGCTCGGGAGAACCTGAAAGAGGGAGAAGAATTGTGGTACAACGATGCTCTTAAACTAATGCTCCAAGACGGAGAGCGGATTTTGACAAAGGAAATTGAGGGGGGAATTTACCGCGACGCCGGCACGAAGCTGGAATATATTAAAACTATGGTAGATATGGCCAGACGACACCCGGAGATAGGGAAAGAGTTTGGGGAGTGGCTGAAAAAAGCTTCCATTTGACGAAATGAATTACAGGCGTGATAATTTCCAAAGATGAAGAGGATCGAGAGAGTGATATTGGACAATTGCGTGCTGATCGAAGCCGCGCAGGGGAATCCGACTGCCGGACAGATAATCGAACAAGTTTTGAAAAAGAAAATCCGAATGGTGATGACACCGCGAATGATGGGTGAGTTTGATGCCGCGCTTAATAAACCTAAGGTTAAAGAAAAGTTGACAGAAAATGGTTTAGAGGCGGTAGTTTGTGCTCTATACACCGCACTAATAATCGACGGCAGCAATTACAGGGAAAGGATGAAATTCGGCGGAGTAATAGACGACGAAGGTGATTTGAAGTTCGCGGCCGCAGCCCAAAGATTCGGCTTACCTCTGGTCACAAACGACAGTGACTTACTGAATCCCGCACGGGAGTTAAAACGCCGGGGAGTGCATGTGATTTCGATGTGGGAGTTTGCTAAGTGACGGAGCTGTCCGGAGTATTGTCTGGCGGGGGCAAGGATTGCTTTTTTTAATTAGACTTGCGGCGCTCAGTAAAGAGGCTGGCGGCATAGAGGAGGCAGGCGCTAATGGCGAGAACCACGGAACCTGTATCTGCCAATGCATATGTTAAATCCGCATAATCTATTCCGGGTTTTAGAAAATCCAAGATACGGGGTAAAGCATAAACGCCAGTTGCCAGGCAACCTAGGACCTTCGCATCAGCTTTATAAAAACGACCACTGTTTTCCCGTGTTTCCTGGGTATTTGTACGCATATTATTGATAATTATATATCTTACTATAGGTCTTGTCAAGAAATGACCTTACGCGTAGGAGAAGAGAGGATTTTCAGGATTTGAATAATCGGTATGTTACAAATATTTTCAAGAGGGCAAGCAGTCAGGTTATGTATACATTCTTGTGCAATTTGTATTGCATGACCCCTTGCTTGTTCAGCCTGAAGACGACTTAAAAAGGAAGTCCCTGCAGACAGTATCTGAGCAGAATGCATTGCTTCATCCGCACAAAAAGGATTACCACATGGTTTAGCCCGTTTTGGGCAATTATTAACGTTGGGAAGCCAATTTCCTGTTTCACGGTTGGCTAATTCAAGTACATCTATATCCATATTATAGGACTATTATATCACGTCTTTTCCTGCTATGGTATAGTAGCTTCATGGTCGAAGCTGAACGAAGCGGGTTGAAAGCTGCCGCGGATGCATGGAGAAGGTATAAGTCAGTAGTAGGATTAAATACTGTACTGGAAGAAAATCTCAGAAAACTGGCTGCAGAATTGAGATTTGACGGTTTTTCTGATGAAGAGATCCGTGAATCCCTGGAAAGCGAAAAATTAATATGGCGAAAAAAACTAGATGCATTTAACGAGGATATCGGAATGTTTAAAAATGTGATAAAGATTAGTGAACCGGAAGTTTCTCCAAATGGTTTGAAACCGGGAAAGAAGAAAAAAACGAAAAAGTAATTATTGAAAGGGTAATGCAGAAGCCTTATAGTGCGGCAGAAGGGTACTGACAATAGGTGAGGAAGCCAAAAAAATGCTGGGGCGGACGCCGGCCACTATCGAGGCACTGCGGCCTTTAAAAGACGGGGTGATAGCGGATTTCGATGCCACTGAAGATATGCTCAAGCATTATATTCAGAGGGTACATGAATCCGGACGGCTGATCCCCCGTATACCAAAACCGCGGGTAGTAGTGGGTATTCCCTCGGGGGTGACGGAGGTAGAGCGGCGGGCGGTCCAGGAAGCGGCTTTGAGCGCCGGTGCCAGGCAGTGTTTTCTGATAGAAGAACCTATGGCGGCGGCAATCGGAGCCGGACTGCCTATAGGCGATGCAGGTGGGGTAATGGTAGTGGATATCGGGGGGGGAACGAGTGAAATTGCTGTGATCTCTCTGGGAGGCATTGTGGCTAATAAATCCATCCGAGTGGCCGGTGACGAGTTGGATGAAGCCATTATCCATTTCATCCGCCTCAAGTACAACGTGCTTCTGGGAGAAAGGACGGCAGAAGATATAAAGATTACGTTGGGAAATGCCCATCCAAACGCTT
Organism: Candidatus Amesbacteria bacterium GW2011_GWC1_47_15; assembly: GCA_001001375.1. GTDB lineage: Bacteria > Patescibacteriota > Microgenomatia > CAZETR01 > Amesbacteraceae > GWC1-47-15. The sequence goes on from LCNU01000015.1 coordinate 25,415, forward strand.
TCGGAGAGGTGCAAAGCGGCGGCGGAGACGCCGAACAGGTCAAAAAATCACAAGTGAGGTATATGGTAGTCAGGGGCAGGGACCTGGAGAGCGGATTGCCAAGGTCACTGAAAATATCGTCAGATGAAGTCAGGGAGGCAATGATGCCGGTCCTGACTCAGATCACATCTGCGGCGGCTGACCTGATCGAAGAGACCCCGCCGGAGTTGGTGGCGGATGTACTGGAGAGGGGAATAGTAATGGCTGGCGGGGGCAGTCTGATCGCGGGCATGGACAAACTGATGAGTGAGGAGACACAGATGCCGGTGTTTGTGACAGATGATCCGATGACCGCGGTCGTCCGCGGGTGCGCCAAAGTGCTGGAGGACAATGAACTACTGAAGAGGGTGAAGGTGGTGGGAGGGTTGAGGTGAGTATGTGGGACAGTGTTGCGGACTATTATAAATCCAGCCAGTGGCTGTACAGATTGTTTATATACAACAAAGATACATTGGGAATGCACTTTGGTTTTTGGGACGTGCATACAAAAAACAGACAGCAAGCCATATTGAATGAGAATGACGAGATAATCCGCCTGGCTGGAATTAAAAAAGGTATGGTGGTACTAGATGCCGGGTGCACTCAGGATTTCGGCAAAACCAATTTTGCAAACGATTATTTTGATGTTATTTTCGGTATCGAAAGCCTATGCTATGCTAGTCCGAAAACAAACATTCTCAAAGAGCTACACAGAATCTTGAAACCGGGAGGTATATTAATAATCGCGGACGGTTATCTAAAGGGAAAATCAAACATGAATCTATTTCAAAAGGATATCGAAGACTTTAAGAGCGCATTTGCCTTAAAGGAGTTCGTGACGGGAGGCGAGATGGTCGCCTCATTGAAAAAAGCGGGGTTTTCAGCAATTCAAAGCAATTCATATCTGAACCGGGTAAAAACTGTATTATATTGGCTGGTGAAGCTGGGGGGTAGTTTTTTCAGGCCGATATATGCCAACAGTCTGGCTTTGGAGTTAGCCTGTAAGGGCGCGAGTCAAGGTTTTATGGATTATCTGGTTATCAAGGCGGTTAAATGATTCGAGGCAAATTCAAACCCGGTGTATCTTTCGGTGACTTTGTAGTGACTGATGTGATGAGCAGGAGAAAACTGCCGGATGACAGTACCCCGCGGGATTTCCGCCGGGGATGGATCATTTGGGTATGGGTGGTGGTGCTTTTCGGGATTTTGGGGGTGAAATTGGCCACACTGCAGCTGTTTTATGGCGGCCGGTACAGGATACTGGCAGATGAAAACCGGATCAAACAAATAAAAATACCTGCGCTGAGAGGTCAGATTACAGACCGAAATGGCAACGTCCTTGCCAGAAGCGATATATCCGAAAAATATGATGAAATACTCAAACTTACTTTAGAAAAATCCACACGAGGTTACCCGGCGGGAGAAGCTGCTGCGGCAGCCGTCGGCTACCTGGGACAAATCAAAGAGGATGAAGTGGGGTTATTAAAGGAATTGGATAAATATCTTCCCGGAGACTGGATCGGACGGGACGGAGTGGAGGCGGTGTATGAGGAAGATTTGAGGGGAGAGGACGGAGGCCGGCTGGTGGAGGTAGATAATGGTGGAAAAGTGGTCAGGGAGATGGGCCGGAAGGAACCGAAAGTCGGGAAGGACTTGAAACTCAGCCTGGACTTGTCCCTGCAAAGAACGGCACTGGAAGCCATGGAAGGAAAGAAGGGAGCAGTAGTGGCAAGCGATCCCCGGACCGGGGAAATACTGACCCTGATAAGCTCACCCAGCTTTGATCCAAATTCTTTCGTCAATGCTCAATATCAAGTGTCCAATGCTCAATATCTTATAGATCCGAATTTGCCCCTGTTTAACAGGGCGATCGGGGCGGTTTACCCACCGGGATCTACGTTTAAGATGGTAACGATGGCGGCAGCCATTTCAGAAGGCAAAGTAAACCCCGGGTTTACCTACACTGATACAGGGATAATCAGCGTAGCCGGTTTTAAATACAGCAATTGGTTGTTTACAAAAGGGGGCGGCCGCGAAGGCACAATCGGTTTTGCCCGGGCGCTTACCCGTTCTACAGATACGTTTTTTTACAAGATCGGTGAGATGACTACACCTGAATTGCTGGCGAAATGGGCAAAAAACTTGGGGCTGGGAGAAAAGACAGGGATAGATTTGCCAGGTGAGGTTGCGGGTCTGATACCGGATCCCGAGTGGAAGGAAAAAGCCAAAGGAGAAAAGTGGTTTTTGGGAAATACATTTCACATGGCAATAGGGCAGGGGGATGTGTTGACTACTCCGATACAGATCAACCAGATGACAAATATTCTTGCAACCGGGGGAAAGAAGTGCACACCTCACCTGAAGTATGACCAATTGAATAAATGTGGAAATGTTCAAATTTCCGAAGAGGCACTAAAACTCATCAAATTAGGGATGGAAGGGGCTTGCGCACCGGGAGGGACGGCTTTTCCGCTATTCGGATTTGATGTAAAAACCGCCTGCAAGACGGGGACAGCGGAGTATGTAGCGGAAAACGGCAAGATGCGTACCCACGGCTGGCTGACGGCCTATGCTCCTCTACAGGATCCGGTGATTTCTATTACCGTGGTAGTAGAAGGAGGAGGCGAAGGTTCAAATGTGGCGGCACCAGTCGTCCGCAAAATGCTTGCCAGGTATTTTGACGTGACCGATACATACAATTACGCAGCTATTCCGCAGGAAATAGGAGAATAAAAAAAACCGAAACTATAATGATTTGGAAATCAGGATTTTCCGGTATGCCAGACCTGAGGAGATCAGGAGGAGGGCAGCCCCGGATATGATGAGGGTATATTCGAATGAGCCGGCGACGGGGGTAGAGGAGGTTTCCAAAGTCCCGTCCACATCCTCCGGCAGCGGCCCGTTTGTAAGGGTGAAGCTTTTGGAACCGGAGGGAGCGGAAAATGACAGGGTATGGTCACCTGCCGATAAAGTCAATGTGTGGCTCCAGCTGCCTTGGGCATCTGCCACAGCGGAATAGGCGGTGCCATCCACAGTAACGGAAACCGTTTCTCCCGGAGCGGCGCTGCCGGTGACGGTCACATTGCCGGAGTTGTACCAAAGATGGTTAAAGCCCGAAGCCGAGACATCCAGGGTCCCCACGCTTTTGATATAAAATGTCCCCGCGCGAGCGGACTGGGCGAAAGCGAAACTTAAAAACACGAGAAGTAAAGCGCAGGAAAAAAATCTTCGGAGCATGTCTGTTTCTATTACACCGCCCGGCAGGTGTAAATGTCAAGGCTTGATAACAGGGTGTTACAATGAGATTTATGAATTTGATCGTCGTTGAATCGCCTACCAAGGCCAGAACTCTCTCCCGATTTTTGGAGGGAGATTTTGCAGTGGAAGCCACTTACGGCCATGTCCAGGATCTGCCTCAGAAGAAGCTGGGAGTAATTATTGAGCAGGAGAGTGGAAGAGCAGGAGAATATAGGTTCGAGTTGCAATATGAGCAGTTGGAGAAACAGCAAAAACGTATGGATGAGATTAAAAAGCTGGCAGGAAAGACCGACAAGATATATCTGGCAACGGATCCCGATCGGGAAGGTGAAGCGATAGCTTATCACGTGTCCCAGATATTAAAGAACGGGAAAAAACAACACGAGTTTGTACGCATTGTGTTTCATGAAATTACCAAAAAGGCAATTCAGGAAGCCCTGGAGCATCCGCAAAAAGTAGACCGGCAGCTGGTGGAGGCACAGCAGGCCCGCAGAGTCCTGGATAGGCTGGTCGGGTACAAACTTTCACCACTCTTGTGGCGGAAAGTGCGCAAAGGCTTGTCTGCGGGAAGGGTCCAGAGCGTGGCCGTCCGGCTGGTAGTGGAACGGGAAAGGGAAATATTGGCTTTTAAACCTGAGGAATACTGGCAGATATTCGCAGAAGTGGAAAAAATGAATATACAAAAATTTCAGGTACAACTTACGGAGAGAGAAGGCGAGAAAATTAAAGTCGGCAACGGGGTAGAAGCGGAAAAAATTAAGCTCGATTTGGAAAAAGCCGCCTACTGTGTGGCAGGGGTGTCCAAGCGGGAGTTTAAAAAATCCCCCCCTGCGCCTTTTACAACATCCACGCTGCAGCAGGCAGGGGCAAACAAATTGGGCTGGAGCGCCAAAAGAACTATGCAGGTAGCCCAGTCCCTGTATGAAGAGGGGCATATTACCTATCACCGGACGGATTCTACAAATCTGGCAGTGGAAGCGGTAGCACAGGCCAGAGATTTCATTGCCGCAAAATACGGAAAAGAATTCGTACCGGCAACACCCCGGATATACCAGACAAAGAGCAAAGTAGCGCAGGAGGCGCATGAGGCCATACGGCCTACAGAAGTTAATGTTCAATATTCAACCCAGCCAACCGGCGGGCAAGCTTCCAATGTCCAATGGGGGAAGGACGAGGGGAGACTGTATGAACTGATCTGGAAAAGGTTTTTGGCCTGCCAGATGGCGGATACGGCAGGTGAGGAAACTAAAGTGACAGTGAGGGCAACCGGAAGAGACGGTGAATACCAGCTGGAAGTTAAAGGTCAGGTAGTTAAGTTTGAAGGGTGGAAGAGACTCTACGAGTCAAGCACTAAATCAGAATTACTAAGCTCCAACGGTGAGGAGGACAAGGTGGAGGAGGTAATGTTGCCGGAATTGACAGAAGGGGAGAAGCTGAACCTGCTTTCCGTGTTGACCGAACAAAAATTTACCCAGCCTCCGGCCAGATTCAACGATGCCTCTCTTATAAAAGCCCTGGAAGAAAAGGGGATCGGACGGCCCAGCACCTATGCGCCTACTTTGACTACAATCCAGGATCGGCAGTATGTGGAAAAGACGAATATCGGAGATTCCCGGCAAAAAAGATTTTCCCCCACAGCGCTGGGAATGGCGGTAAATGATTTTTTGACTGCAAATTTTCCGGAAATTGTGGACTTTGAGTTTACTGCCAGGATGGAGGATGAGCTGGATAATATCGCTGCCGGGGAAAGACAATGGCAACCTGTACTGTCCGCTTTTTACGGGCCGTTTGAAAAAAACCTCGAAAATGTGAGCGAGACGGCACAGCGGGTACATATAAAGGCGGATGAGACAGGAAATCCCTGTCCCAAATGCGGCGAAGGGAGGGAGATCGTAAGAATCGGGAAATTCGGCAGATTTCTAGCCTGCAGCCGCTACCCGGAATGCGACTACAAGAGGAACTATGTCAAAAAAGCCGGGGTGTTGTGCCCGAAATGCGGTGGGGATGTGATCATGCGCCGGACGAAAACGGGAAAGAATTTCTTTGGCTGCTCAAATTACCCCAAGTGCGATTTTGCCAGCTGGACCAAACCTAAAGCTGCCGCCACTACTGAAGTTACGCAGGCACCGCGCGAAACTACCTAAGAATTAATATTCGGGGATGTAACGGGAAGTGTGGTGGAAAAAATATACAGTTTCAGCCAGACCGATGGCCAGATATATAATTGGCATAGTCCAGGGAGATTCAGGACTGTTTATCGCGGTTAATGCCTGGCAGGCCAGTCCTATCCGGATAGCGTCGAGCGCAAAAAGAGTTGTGATTTCCACCTGATTGAAGGGAAGAGGATTATCGGGGGAAAGGTGTTTCTCCCCCCGATTGCAGATACCGGCACCGGTAAAGATAGCAAAGGGAACGGCGCTTAAAAGGGTATATGCGGGAACGGCACATCCCAGATGAGACAAGAATATTTTTGACCGGGGTGGGGGATTTTCAATCATTTTACTCGGGACAGGGAGACACTATTATAGTATAAATTCAAAGTAATGCCGGATGACGGGCTGGAATTAACTGAAGATAAGAATCAACTACCCAGTCTCAGGAAACCTATCAGTAAAATTTTCAGGGACACGGGGTTGCTGATAGGGGTATTGGTGTCGCCAACCGTAATTGGGGTAAATTCCGAGTACCCACCGGTGTTAATGGTAATAGCCGGAGTAATAGCAGCAGCGTTTTTGAAAGTGGCTATGACTGCCAACGATGATGTTCGATTCAGAAACCAGGCATCCGGAAAGGAAGAAATACCCGGCTCTGTGGTTATGATCAGACTGGAGCAGATGGCTAAAAAAATAGTGGAATTGAAAAAGACGTCAGATTGATCCAATTTGATATAATAAAAGCATGGCTGTACAAGAAACAACACCGGGTAAAGAATCTAAATGGTGGAAACCCTGGGCTTGGGCTGCTGTAGCGATTTTGGGATTGGCTCTCTTTTTGTAAGAGTGATACAATTGGAAATTGATGAGAAGGGGATTGTTTATTGTCCTATACGGACCTGCTGGTGTGGGGAAGACCCAGCAGCTGGAGATATTGGAAGATACCATGGCGAGAATGGGCGTGCATGTGCGGCGGATTAAATACCCGCTCTACCGGTTGGAGCCGACAGGACCGAAGTTGTACGGAATTCTGCATAGGAAGGAGATAGCACCGGATGAAGATGAAATGCAAAAAATGTTTGCCCAAAACAGGAATGATTTCGAGCCTACCTTGAGATCATGGCTGGATTCCGGTGTGACCGTACTGGCCGAAGACTATAAAGGGACAGGCGTAGCCTGGGGAATGGTAAGGGGACTCCCGCTTGAAAAGATGGAAGAGCTAAACGATGACCAAACCCAGCCGGATCTGGCTATATATTTAGACGGACCCCGGCGGATGGAAAGCCCTTTGGAGCCGCACATGTATGAGGATGAAGAGGAATGGTATAAGGTGCGCAAGGTCATGCTGCAGTTGGCGGACCGCTACGGGTGGATACGGGTGGGGGGAGATGCGCCTATTCTGACCGTGGCAGGGAGAATTTTTGCCGTGGTCAAACCCCTGGTGACGGTGATGAGATAGGCAGTCTTCAGGCTTCTATTTGTATTGTGAGTAAAACTTCATGATCAAATATGCGGGAATAATACCTAAAGTTTCGGTAACTATATCTGAAGTGTTGACGGGTCCGTTTCTGAATGTGGCCTGCAGATACTCGGTTGCGGTGATAAGCCCGATCGCGGCCAATCCCGCGGTATTTAAGATCGTTTTTTCGGAAATCTTGTCTGAAAGCAGGTTGTCCATGGCCAAGGTAATGCCGAAAAAAGTGATGAATGACTGAATGGCATTAGGGGCGCTGTCGAATGAGGCCAGACTGCATAGACTTTCCGGATTTGACTCCAGGCATTTTTTTTCAATAGAATTCCAGGGTACTATACCCCTGACTAGATATTTGCCGAGTATTCCGGATGTATAAAACCTTACCAACGAAAAACCAGCTTCTATTGTTTTATTTTTCAGCACACGCGTAGTATATTATAGGTTTTATTAAAATACAATAATGATAATGAATTATAGGACGTAAAAGGATATTATTTAAGGATATATGCGAAGGTAGGAGCGGACGATCCGATAGACAGGGTGGCAGCAATGCCGAAAAGCGGAAAAAATCTAGATGAAATCTTAATAAGGGCATATAAAAAGGGTTGGCGGACGATTGCAGGGATAAACTTTGAAGGCGAAGAGCAAATGGTGCGGGTACTGCCTGGATCTGAAGGAATTTACAGGCTGGCTGACCAGGGCGGTATACGGATGACTGTGGATGCGGAAAGTCTATTTGGAATGCTTTGGGTGGAAGAAGGGTGGAAAAGATTGATATTTCTGGTGCCGGAAAAGAAGTAAACGTGAACGGATACCAGGGAACGGGAATCATGGGAATATTAATGTTGCTTTAAGTTGGTTTTTTTGGTAGAAAGTTGGCATGCCTGCCATCGAACAGGAGATTAGAGTAAACGGTAAACTAATGGTGGCGCATTTTGTACCCGGTTATACGGAAGAGAGAAACCTGCTGTATGACCAAAAGGTAGTTCCCAAAGAGGAGTTGGCTGGATGGGGTGAGGCATTGAAAAGAAGACACAGGAAAAAAGTCTTTACAACCGGGGCGTATGATGTGATTCATTTGGGACACATCCGTTATCTGCAGCTAGCCGCCAGCCTGGGAGACGATTTGATGGTAGGCCTTAATAGCGACTCCTCGGTACGGACATATAAAGGCGAGGGTAGGCCGGTTCAGGAGGAGACGGAAAGAGCCGAATTATTGTGCGGATTGACTTGTGTAGGATTTATCACAATATTCGACGAATTAACCGGTGCGGAAACGATTAGGTTGTTCAGACCTGACGTTTACTTGTGTGTGGAAGGAAGTTGGGAAGGGGATTTGGGATCTAAGGAAGAAGTGATTGCAATGGAGGAAGTAGGAGGGGAAGTGTGGTGCTGCCCCAGGCAAGGGCCGACAATCTCTACAACTGCAATTATCGAAAGGATAGAGAGAAAGTATGGTGAAAGAATCATGGGTGATTTCAAACAACTGATTCAAGGTGATAAACATGAATGAAAAAGACGATTTTTCCACAGATAATCAATTAAATTTGAGATTGAGGGGCGGATATGAAAAATTGGCTGAAAAAATCCTGAAAAATGGCTGCCCGTTTTGCAATTTGAAGGAAAAATATATTTTGGCCGAAAAGGACGGGCTGGTATTAACTGTAAATATTTTTCCTTATATTGACGGGCAACTGATGGTAATACCACGCAGACATATAAAGAGTTTTGAAGAAGTGACGGTAGAAGAGACGGTTACCAATTATTTCCTTTCACAATTAGCAATAACCTTATTAAGAGAAGAACTGGGAGTAAAGGGGGTGTGGATGCTGCTGCGGGATGGGGGGTTAGGCAGCGAATCAGGCAAGACGGTGGAGCATTTGCACTGGAATATTCTGCCTTATACAGACAGCCTTAATACCTGGCATCATCAGGAGCTCAGTGTTACTCCGGCGGAGATGGCAGTAAGGCTCAGGAGTAAAATAGACAAATGAAAAATCAGGAATATCTGGTAATAGACGAGTCGGAGATATCGTGCAAGAATCTGCCCCGGATAGCGGAGGCGGTGGCCCAGGCCAGGCTGGGAATGGTGCTGGTAATGCCGGTATGGCAATTGCGGGAGGGTCTTCGGGGCTTTGCCAAAGCCCAAATAATTCGGGCGATTCATCCGGAAATTGTCCAAACCTTGGGAATGGGTGAACAGCAATTGCAGGCATTGATCCGGAGGGAATCAGGAGTGTTCCGAATGGGACCACTGCACAAAACAAACGAAAGGTGTTTTGGAGTCGGGATTTCTAAACATAATCCGGAAATACAAGAAACGGATTTACCCCAAGATCGTAGATGGATGAAAAAAGCAAAAGAGTTGATCGATAAAAGCAACTGCTGGTACTTTCCGACTGCATGCGTATTCGTGAGAAACGGGCGGGTGGCATGTGAAGGAGTGTCTACCTCTTACAATCACTCGGAATGTAAAAAAATCCCCATGTCGTTTACGGACCTTAAGCTTAACGATGGCGAACGATTGATATTTTGTGATTCCCAGCATGCAGAACAGCAGGGGGTTTCGGCCGCAGCCGCCAGGGGAGTTAGCCTGGAAGGGACGACAATGTACCTGCAGAAATTTCCCTGCCGGCCCTGCATGCAAGCTTTAATAGGTGCAGGGGTAAAGCGAATGGTTTATGAGATCGGGTCGTACGGTTTGCCGGACTTGCCGCTACTGCTGAAAAACGGGATTGAGGTACAGAAATTGACACGGCAAGTTTAAAGGGCGACCGGTATCTTCATTGCAGGGTGGGCTTGATAATCGTGAAGCTGGAAATCTTCCACCCGGTGGTCGAAGATGGTGCCGGAGGGGGAATCAGATATAGTCACACGGGGTCTGGGGTAAGGTTTCCTTTTTAATAATTCTTTCATAGCGGGTATTTGGAATTCGTAGACGTGAGGAAGGTGAAAGTTTATTGCAAGTTCACCGGGCGGAAGACTCAATTCCTTGGCAAACATCATCAGCCAAAGCGCGTGTTGGGCAGTGTCGAAGGGAACGCCAACGCCTATATCGGCACTTCGCTGGTCATAACCCAGGTTGAGTTTTCCATCAAGGACGACAAAATGCAGATCCAATATGCAGGGCGCGACATCGACCACATTGGTGCAGTCGGGGTTCACCACGTCACCCAGGTTCCAATAACTGATAACTGCCTTTCTGGTCCGGGGATCCTTTTTAAGCATATCCAGTACCCGGACAAGCTGGTCGGTTTTTCCGGCAAAATTTCTTAACTGGTAGCCGTAAGTAGGACCGAGTTCTCCGTTTTTGTACCCCAATTTTTCTTCAGCCGCCTTAGCCCATTTTAGCCAGAGTTTGGAACCATAATTATTAAGCAGATCGTATGCATTTGTACTTCCGGACATGATCCACAATTTCTCAGCGACCAATGTGGGCCATGCCTGGCTCATATCCCGGGTAGTGATTAAAGGAAAACCATCTTCCAAGTTATAACGGACAGTACGAAAAAAAGCATCAATTGATTTTTCCGGTTTTTGGCTCTCACGGTATTTGCCATTAGTGAGTACATCTTCCACCAAGTCCAGATACTCAATCATGAAAGCATATTAAACGCAATAAAAGGAAATAGTCAAGGGATGTATAATCAGCTCCATGGCGGAGGATGAATAGATATGAGCAGAGAGCTGGAGTTTAATATTTACAGGCGAGCGATGGGGATAAGATGGCAAGATGATTTAAAACTCGTGGGGCAACTGACGGAAGATTTTTATTTTAAGCAAAAAAAACGTGGTATTAATATCCCGCAGCCTACGATCATTCTGGGAGCAGATTTGACAGAGTGGGAAATCAGAGCGAAGGGGTCTGCAATGATGAGTGCAAACAAGGTAAAAGCGTGGGGGATTAAGGTATAATTTGGGGATGGCGAAGCAAAAAAGGGACAAAACATTTGAATTGATCGAAAAAGAGACACAGCGGCAAAACGATACTTTGCAAATGATTCCCAGCGAAAATTACGCTTCAGCGGCCGTACGTGAAGCGATGGGAAGTGTATTTACGAATAAATATGCCGAGGGGTATCCGGGAAAGAGATATTACCAGGGAAACGAAGTAGTGGACGAATTGGAGAATCTTTGCCGTGAGAGTGGGAAGCCAGCATTACCGGTGAGTACCGCAAGACTGTGCATTATTTTCTGGACCAAAATGGGGAAGTAGATTGGGAGCAGCTGTACCGGCTGGCGCGGGAGCACAAACCCAAACTAATTTGGTCGGGAGGGACGGGTTACACCAGGATTTTCCAGTGGGAAAAATATGCCCGGATAGCAGATGAAATCGGGGCGTATTTTGTGGCGGACATTTCCCACATCGGCGGATTGGTTGCCGGAGGAGTTCATCCGTCACCTGTGCCGTTTGCGCATGTGAGAAAAGGGGAAGAAAAAAGATAGCGAGTTGGAGAGCAAGATAGACAAGGCTGTTTTTCCCGGAGTACAAGGAGGGCCGCATATGGAAAACATCGCCGCTTTGACCATAGCACTCACAGAAGCCAGCACTCCCGGGTTTGGAACATACGCCAAACAAATAGTGATAAATGCAAAAGCCCTGGCGACGTATTTATCATTTAACAATTATCATTTGATCGGCGGAGGGACGGAAAACCATATGATCTGGATTGATCTGACGAATAAGGGGATTGACGGATGGAGCGCGGCGTGGGCTTTGGAATACGCCGGGATAATTGCCAACAGACAGACAGTGCCGGGGGAGAAAAGATCCCCATATTATCCTTCCGGGCTGCGTCTGGGGACGCCGGCAGTAACGACCAGGGGAATGAAAGAGGGGGAAATGCTGTTGATAGCGCAGTGGATAAATAACGTTATATCCAATCTTCAATATTCAATGTCCAATAAATATAAAGATATCGGGAGCGATGATAAAAAGAAGGATCAGGTGGCCAGAAAACATTTTAAGCTGGAGATGAAAGAGGATAAGAAACTGCTTGAGACCGCGGGGGAAGTAAAGGAATTGTGCCGGAAGTTTCCTGTAAAATAGATGCATGGTAATAATCTTTGACGGGAGAACCTTTGCGGATAAAGTGTCGGAAAGCATCGGAATCAAGGTTAGAGGGTTGAAGCTGGTATCGATATTCGACCCGGATAATCCCGGGAGTGTGGCATATACAAAGATAAAAGAGAAAAAAGCGGGAGAACTCGGGGTAGATTTTGAAAAAATTCAAAAAACTAATGATAAAGAACTGATCAAAAATAAAATTCATGATCTAAATGCCGATAAAGATGTAAACGGGATAATCGTGCAGATGCCTCTGGGATTCGGGGATGAGGATATGGAAATTGCCGGAATTATAAGCCCGAAAAAGGATGTGGACGGACTCAATCCTTATTCCGGAGTGATGCCGGCAACGGTTCGCGCCGTCACGGAAATTTTAAATTCTATTAACGAGGCCCCAGATTCCAGACAAAAATTATGTGTCTTAGGAAATTTGGGAATGGTCGGCCGGAGAATGCAGGAAGAGCTGGAAAATACGGGCAAATACGATGTTGAGGGGATGGATAAAGAGGATTTTGATCCCGAAAAGATCCGGGAAGCGGACATCGTGATCAGCGCAACCGGACAGGCGGGACTTATAAAGCCAGAAATGGTGAAAGCGGGTGTAATTGCTATAGATGTAGGCTTCCCGGTGGGTGATTTCGACCCGGCAATTGCTCAAAAAGCGGCATTTTTTACCCCGGTCCCGGGAGGAGTGGGACCGGTGACGGTGGCGATGCTGTTTGCCAACCTGGCTGAACTTATTTCAAAGAGAATTAAAAACTGAGTAATGAATGAGTGGAGACATCAGATGCTGCCTGACAAACCTGAGGTAATAAACAAGCCTTCGAAGGAGAAAATGCCATTACGTGCAAAAATGACGGGGGCGGCGGTGTTTACGGTATTGATTTTGGCGGCTGCGGCGGCTAACGCTGTGGCATACATTATGTATGGACCGACGGGGAAGTAGTTGCGGTTATGAAGTAAATCCGGTAAAATAGATAAATTGCTCACACCCGTCTTTTCTCCTGATTACTTCCGACGGGTGGCGGTATAAGGAGAAAATATGCGCAGTATTTCATTGCAGGAACTTCTTGAGGCCGGGTGCCATTTTGGGCATCAGGTGAGGCGTTGGAATCCGAAGATGAAGAAATACGTTTTCGGAGAAAGAGATCACGTGCATATTTTTGACCTGGCGAAGACTAAAGAAGGGCTGGAAGACGCCTACAAATTTTTAAGGGACATCAGCAGTGAGGGGAAAAAAGTATTGTTTGTAGGGACAAAAAGGCAAGCCGCGGCCACAGTAAAGGCAGCAGCTAATAAAACAGGAATGCCCTTTATTACCAAACGCTGGATGGGAGGACTCTTAACTAATTTTTCACAAATTTCCAAAAGTATCCGCCGGCTCTCCGACCTTAAGTCCCAGCGTGAGACCGGTGAGCTGAAAAAGTATACCAAAAAGGAGCAGCTGCTGATTGACCGGGAGATTGAAAAGCTGGAAAAGTTTTTCGGGGGAGTTGCTGAAATGGACAAATTGCCGGACGCAGTATTTATCGTGGACACACACAGAGAAGATGTGGCGGTCCGCGAGGCCGTAAGAATGGGCGTACCGGTGGTGGGAATGGTAGACAGCAACGGAGATCCCGAAATAGTTGACTATGTGATACCCGTAAACGATGACGCAGTGAAGTCTATAGAACTGGTAGTGAATCTGATAACGGATGCTGTGGAGGAGGGAATAAAAAGAGGTAAAGAGGCTGAGGCGAAAAGCGATGGAACGGAAGTTCAGCCTAAGCTTAGGACCAAGACCAAGCCTAAGACCAAGAAAGTGGAAAAAAATGAAGTTTAATATTGAGGATATTAAAAAGTTACGCGAAGAAACGGGCGCCGGAGTGGCGGACTGCCGGGAAGCGCTGGAAGAAACGGCAGGCGACGTAAAAAAGGCGAAGGAACTGATCCGCAAAAAAGGCATCGAAAAAGCAGCCAGGAAGTCCGATAGGGAGGTCAAAGCGGGGATGGTATTTTCTTATATCCACCATACAGGGCGGGTAGGGGCGATGGCAGGGCTGGCCTGTGAGACGGATTTTGTGGCTAAGACGGAAGATTTTCAAAAACTGGGACGGGAGCTGGCTTTGCACATTGCCGCCAGCCGTCCGAAATCAGTTGAGGAGCTGATGAAACAGGAATATGTCCGTGACCCGGGTATCAGAATAGAGGAGCTGGTAAAAGAAGTCATCGGCAAGTTGGGGGAGAATATCCAGGTGACGGATTTTAAGGTGGTGGAGGTATAGATTTATGGAGATTTTGAAGGTATTTACCCGAAACAAAGAGCAGCGGAAGAAAGCTTTGGGGCAAGTTGCGGCATGGAACCGGTATCTGCAGGAATTGACTGAAGATTATCAAAAGAAGCGTTTGTGGGGAGTAAATTTCTCACGCGAAAGACAAATAAGAGGCCGGACGGCCATAAGGAAAGTATTTAGAATAAGAAGCGGCGAAGTGAAGAAAGAAATCCAGCTCTGGAGTCTGGAAGCAAAGAAGTGATAAGATAAGGTTATGGATTTGGATGAAGTAAAGTTGAAAATGGCCAAGGCAGTGGATTTTGTGAAGCAGGATCTGGCAACAATCAGGACCGGAAGAGCGAGCACTTCACTAGTCGAAAATATCATTATCAATGCCTATGGGGGGACAACGAAATTAAAAGTGGTCGAACTGGCCCAAGTGGCAGTACCGGACAGCCAGTCGATTACCGTGACACCTTATGACCAATCCATTATCGGCGATATCAGAAGGGATATTGAAGCCGCGAACGTGGGTTTTAATCCGGTGATAGACAACCAGGTGATCAGGATAAATGTCCCGCCCCTGACCGCCGAAAGAAGGATGGAGTATGTGAAGATGCTGCACCGCAGGCTGGAGGATGGCAGGGTAAAAGTGCGGCAGGTCCGCCATGAGGTAATGAGCGAGTACAAGAGAAGTGCGGAAGAGGGCAACCTAAACGAGGACGAGCGGGAACGGCAGGAAGATGAACTGCAAAAACTTACTGATGAAATGATGGAGAGAATCGAGGAAATAGGTAAAGCCAAAGAAGAAGAGCTGGTGACGATCTAAACCGGGGTAAGTGTTATTCTTTAAGGAGTGTTTGATAAGAGTATTTTAAAATGGCTGGTTTTGCTGTGTGTCTGGTTTGCCTTTTTTGTCAGCATCGGGGTGTACCGGGGCGGCTACCAAGGGTGGTATTTCGGAGTATGGTTGGGGACCCAGTTATTGTTCCCTGTCGTGACATGGATTTATGAGAAGACCATTTTCAAATTAAATTGGAAAAAAGTATTTACTGCTCTTCTGATATGCCTGCTGCCGGTACTGTTGAGAGAAACATTAGCCATCCCGGGGCGGATAAACGGGGATGATATTAATACAGCTTATTTTACGGTTATCACCGACTGGAGAAGCATAAATATGTTTTCCGGGATTCCCGCCGATAAGCTGAAATGGGTGTCGCAGTTTCCAGTGCCTTTTTTCCTGTTCCAGAAAATATTTTTCAATGTGTTTGGGGAAAATTTTGACACGGTACGACGATCAGTACTGCCGTATGTCTATATTGTTTCTCTGGGAGTGTATTATATTGCGGATAAATGGTGGGGGTGGAAAGCGGCAGTCGCAGCGGTGGTGTTTTATGCGTTTCTAGCCCCGAGCATGTATCTGGAGACTTTAGGCCTGCATTTTGTTTCGAGCACGGCAATTTTTACAGTATTTGCAGCATGCGTCGTGGCCTTTTTGTACAAACCGGATCGAACTACCGCTGCCGCCGCCGGTCTGGCGGCAGGCTGGTGTTATTTATTTTATATTACTTCCTATATTGCTCTCGGGGTGTTGGGTGTGGCCTGGCTGGCTGTAGCTGTGAAGAATCCCCGCGACGGTTTCAGGCTGTTTATTTGGAGTACTATCGGGGCAATGCTTGTCCTGGGCCCGTTTGTCGGATACGCACTGGGCGTGGACAATTATTTCGGTGTGCGGATGGGGCAGGTAAAGTTTGTGCCCTCCGAAGCAATATCACCCGCCCGGTCGAGACTGATGCATCTTAAGGCAACCATAAGGTCGATGTATACTCCGGGGATCGGCGGGGCGGGGGGTTACAACTTCGGTGGTCAGGCTTTTTTGGAGCCGGTAAGCCTGGCCCTGCTGTCTACCGGGCTGATACTGGTTCTTTACCGGACCCGGGGAGGTTTTTTTGTACCAGTGACTCTTCTGGGGGCATTTACGGCAGCAGCAGTTTCAGCCTGGCCGCCGGCATTCCACAGGATGTCTCTGGGATTTCCGGCGCTGGCATTGGCGATGGCAGCATCAGTTCATCATCAAAAAAAGCTGCTTTTGAATGCGGGGTGGTGGTGGGCAGTGGCGGTAATTTTGACATACACTGCAGCTAACCTTGATTTATGGAAAAAAATGGCTTATGAAACCGGGGTGAACCACGATATATCGCTGGCCCGTCACCTGACGGAAAATTTCCCCGACAGAACCATCCGGATGGCAGCTTTTCCGGGGTACGTCTTTGAAAGGATGTACCGTTTTTTTCCGGGTAGCAACCGGCCAATTCTGGAAACGGATTATCATGCGAATTTGTTAAACAGATTCACCCCGGACGAAAAGTATGTGTATGCCATGATTTACGCTGAAGAATTCGGTCCGAAGTTTCAGGCAATGGACCCGGTAGGGAAACTATACAGGTATTCAGATGTGTACAGTATATTCGCCAATTGATAAGACTGCCTTTTAACGTTTGAAGGTCTTGAGACCCGGGAAAAGCAGACCCGTACCGCACAAAGCCAGCAACAACTCCCACGTGTCGCGTGCGTCGGTAAAAGGCTGAAAATCACCGGGGTCGGATAAATAATTTGCGGCGGCCAGAGAGACTAATGCACCCAAAAGATACGCCAAGCCCTTTAGCCTTTCAATTTGATTTGGTGGGATTTTTGGTGCTTCTGGTTTTTCGGGTGACACACGTGGAATTATAGGTCCAGATTGATGGATTTACTAGGAGTGTATAATATATGGCATGTCTACTGAAATCAGAAGCGGAGATGTCCGGTTTGACAAGCTGCTGCATAAAAACAACAGGCCGGAATATAAGAAATATTCATTAATCGGGTTAGCATTACTTGCGGCGGGTTTAATTGCCAGTGTGCTTATTTATCCCGGAAGTTGGTAAACTTTCCCAAGTTTACGGTCTAAATTAAAAAGATGCCGACGTGGCTGATTTTTATCATTTTATTGTCTATTCTGGTACTGGTCCACGAACTGGGCCATTTCCTGGCCGCCAGAATATTGGGGATTAAGGTAGAAGAGTTTGCACTCGGGCTGCCTTTTACCAAACCGCTGGTAAAAATACAAAGGGGAGAGATCCAGTACGCAGTATACCCTGTTTTTTTCGGCGGTTTCGTAAAGCTTTACGGAGAAGATAAGGAACCGGAGGGGGTCAAGGCGGATAAAAAAGATATCGGCCGTGATTTCTGGAGCAGGGGAAAAAAACAACGCATTGTGGTGATAGCGGCCGGAGTAGTAATGAATGTGGTATTGGCGGTGGGGGGATTTGTTTTGCTTTATTCCGTAGTGGGGGTGCCGCGTAAAACCATACAAAAAGTAACTGTAGCCGGGGTGGAAATGGATTCTCCTGCACAGGAGGCTGGGATAACAGAAAACGACCGTGAATCTGACTTTGGAAAGAGGCAGCGGCACCCCACTATTTGAGGGAATTGTGGAAGGAGAGATTCAAAGGCAAATATTAAGCGTTGTCCCCCGTAAGAATCCTCCGGAGGGAAAAGGGGCACTGGGAGTGATGATTTCAGCCTATCCGTATCTGACTACAGAGAAATGTTCAATGACCAATGTCCAATGTTCTATAGGCGCATTGGAGCAAGGATTTAAAAGTACAAAAATTTGGATAGATCGTGTATTTGAAGGCTTGAGAGGCATAGGCGGGAGCCTGGTACGGGGGAAAGCGCCGGAAGGGGTATCCGGACCTTTCGGTATTTATCAGCTGACCGACACGGTAGCGGCTTACGGCTGGCTGCCGATACTGGAGCTTCTGGCTATTCTGTCCATCAACCTGGCGGTTTTTAATATCCTGCCAATACCGGCACTGGATGGGGGAAGAATGTTTTTTGTCGGACTGGAGTGGCTGATGCAAAAGAGAATTCCTGCAGAAACAGAGCAAAAAATAAATTCCTGGGGAATGGCGTTTCTGATTACACTGATGGTACTGGTATCCCTTCAGGATGTGATCCGGCTAGGGGTAATGGAAAGAATTTTTTAAGCTTGATTGCCGGTTATTTTACGACAGCTGATCGTTTTCGGGATAGGTAATTCGGGAAAGTCGCGACGATATTGATCGAGAATGCACGGCCCTTTCGGCCAAGTGCATTTGTATTTGGGTTTATCACAAGAAACAGGCTTTTTTTCAGGAAAATGTTTTTGCGGATCCGCGCCGTTACCGTTCAACGATTCTGTCATTACCGGATTATATAATCAACATCGCGTCACCGAAGGAGTAAAAGCGGTAATTGCGCTTAATAGCAGTTTGGTAGGCACGGCTGATTATGTCTGAAGAAGCGAAGGCCGAGACAAGCATAAGGAGACTCGAACCGGGTAGGTGAAAATTGGTAATCAGACCGTCTACGAATTTGAAGCGGTAGGGGGATTTTATAAAGATATCTGTTTGGCCGGAATCGGGACTGAGGTTTCCTGAAGTGCTTGACAATGTTTCCAGTACACGGGTTGTCGTGGTACCGACGGCGATAATCCGGCGGCCGGACGATTTGGCCTGACTGAGGCGACGGGCAGTATCTTTTTTTAATAAAAATTGTTCTGAATGCAGTCTCCCTTCTGCAATTTGCTGCACAGTAGGAGGCTTGAAAGTACCGAGGCCGACATGAAGAGTAAGGAATTCCAATTCAATACCATTATTTTTCAGGAGGGAGAGAAGGCGGGGGGTAAAATGCAGTCCGGCTGTGGGAGCGGCGGCGGAACCCTTATTTCTGGCATAAACAGTCTGGTAGCGGCGGCGCAGGATTTTTTCCGGGGCCGAATCGGGAATATAGGGTGGTAAAGGGGTATGTCCGTATTTCGTTATAAGTTTTTCGTCATTTGAAGATAGTTTAAGAATTTCGGAATCTATGATATTTGCCCAGAAATCCGGGGAAATAATAACTTTATGGCCGGATTTGAAGCCGGGGCGGGAAATATATTTCCAATTACCGTCCGGCAGCCGGTGAAGAAGCAGGATCTCGACTTTACCGCCGGTCGGTTTGCGGCCGATGAGACGGGCGGGAAATACGGCGGAATCATTGAAAACCAGGACGTCGCCAGCGGTAAGCAGGGACGGTAAATCCCGGAATATGTGGTGGGAGAGGGCTCCGGTGCGGCTATCTATAGACATCAGGCGTGAGGAATCACGGGGATTGGAGGGGGAAATGGCAATCAGCTCCTGAGGAAGAGTAAATGTATGTGGTTCGTGCTTGTAATGAATATTATTCCTAACACGAGTTGTAGTTATAAAAATACGGTCGTGAAAGTTGGCTAATGGAGGGTTTATCCAGTTTTACCTATTCGGCTGAGAGCGACGGCCACCGCTTTATTGATTTTATTTAGCTCTTCTTCAGACAAGCACAATAGTTTCTTAAGCTGTGCATCATTACGAAAAAGCAGCTGGCCGGGCGTAAAGGGGCTGTCTCCATGATACATTTTCCTATAAGCGACAGAGAATTCTTTAAGGCAGGTTCCTCTTTGTTCTTTGGAAATTAATGAAATACTCTGTGAGGTCATTAAGAAAGTCCGAAAATCTTCTGCGTAAGAAGTGCAGCAAGGATATTATAGTCTATTCAGGGCTTTTAATCAATGGGATTTTGGGTATAATACTGTTATGCCGGAAAAGAAACCCAGACGGGATTTTGAAGGGCGAAAGCGTGTGGACGAGAAGGGTAAAACCCACTTTATCTCTCAGGAATGGGGGAATTTTTTAGCCGAATTGAAACAAAGGGCTAATAATGTCCGGGACTACGAGGCAGATAACAAATTGCCATTGGAGTTTGCCGAAAGGATCGCAATTTCGGAACCGGGAATAGAAGGGGTCGAAAAAGAGTCGGCACTTAGGGCTATTTGGACAGAAATAAATCGGGCCAAAGAAAAAATGTCGCCCCGACAGTCAGAAGTCATAGATTTGTTGTTTGAAGGGAAAAATAATTTCGAAATTGCCGTGGAATTGGGAATTACCGTAGACTTGGTAAAAATAGCCAGGGATGGAGCAATTCGCAGACTGAGATACAAAAATCCCAGATACCGGATAATTACGAGGATGGTTGCCGAATTATTTGATTGAACTGATATATTCGACGGTACGGATCATCATCCGCAGATTATGGATTGAAGCCAGGCGGTAATACAGCAATTCCCGGGATTTAAAAAGATGATGCAGGTAAGCCCGGGTAAACTGGCCACAGGCAGAACAGTCGCAGTCTTTGTCGATCGGGTTTGTATCGAGGCGGAATTTGTTCTGGCTGATATCGATGCGTTCATTGGGAGACTGCATGTTGTACAGCAGACCAGCCCTGGCAAGACGGGTGGGGGCAACACAGTCAAACATATCCGCACCGGCGACTATCACGGATTTGAGATCGGAGGGACGGACGCCTACCCCCATGGCATATAGCGGTTTATCTTTAGGCAGAAGCTCCCTTACGGCAGCGATGGCGTCCGCAGTCTGCCGGGGGTCTGAACCGATAACCGCGCCGCCGATGGCAACCCCGGGGAGATTTTGGGAGATGACAAATTCTGCAGACTGTTTTAAGAGGTCAGGGAATTCTCCGCCCTGGATGATGCCAAAAAGAGCGGGTGTACCACCCTCTTTAATTCCCCCTCCTAGTTTAGGAGGGGGAAAGGAGGTGGTATAAAGACGGCGCCATTCTTTTATACATCTGACAAGCCAGTCGTGTGTGCGGCGGACGGCTGTTTCGGCACGCTTGTAGTCAGCCCCGGCGGGGACTGAGTCGTCGAAGGCCATGATTATATCCGCCCCGATTTGGAGCTGGGAACGAATAGCCAGTTCGGGAGTAAGAAAATGCAGGGTACCGCCATCCAGATGGGAACGGAATTCCACTCCATCTTGCGTGATTTTTGCCAAAGCGATATCTGCCTTACCTAAAGACTGGACCTGAAAACCTCCGGAGTCGGTGAGGACGGGAAGGGTCCAATTCATAAATTTGTGGATACCCCCCAAAGCAGCTATAGATTCTGACCCCGGCCTTAAATAAAGGTGGTAGTTGTTGACCAGAATGATCTGTGCCCCCACTGATTCCAGATCCAGGGGTGAAAGGGATTTAACGGTGGCAGCGGTCCCTACGGGCATGAATACCGGAGTAGAAATCTGCCCGTGGGGAGTAGTAATTTGTCCCGTGCGCCCGAAACCTTTGAGGGCGCCGGTATCACTAAATTCAATCACCGATCGATTTTACGATAAAGGCCGATCGGATTATACACAAGTTGTCATCTTGACGGTAAAGCGGGTTTTATGGTTTACTGGTAATGGATGAAAAATTGGGTGTTAGTGTTGGTACTGGCTTTGATACTGGCGGCGCCTATCTGGGTGCAGGCAAGTATGACGGCAACGGGGACAGGGAGTATTCAGCAGCGGCAGTTGAGACAGGAATGGCAGCAGAAAAGGGAGGAAAGCCGGGCGGAATTCCGGTTGAAGCTGACGGAAATCAAGGACGAGCGACGGAAAAATATTTTGGCAAGACTCAATGAGAGAGTATGTGAAATAAATAAAAACCGGATGGAAAATATGGACCGCCACCTGGACAAAATGGACAGTATTCTGGATAGAGTGGTGACGAGGACGTCCATAGCCAAAAGTGAGGGATTGGATACCGGGAGCGCAGAACAGGCTGCCAAAAACGCACGGGACAAAGTAACCGAAGCGAGAACGGCAGTGGATGTGCAGGCGGAAAAACCATGCGATCTGATGATATCCGGGAGTGAAAAAAACCTGGGAGGAGAAGTTTCCGGGTTGATCCGAAGGTTCAGACAAGATGTTGCCGGAGTGCAGGACAAAGTCGTCTCAGCCAGGAAAGCCGTGTCTTTTGCCATCCAGTCGCTGGCCAGAATAGTGGGAGAGAAAATTGCTCCCAGCAAAACACCTACCCCAAATCCATAAACTATGAGTACAAAACGCAAAATCGATTCATTATTTCTGGCAGCAGGCGCGGTAATTTTTGCCGCCGCGGCGGTCGTACTTGTTTTCAAACAGGATCTTTTTAATCAGACGGATAAGATGGTGCAGACAGAAAATACCTCGGTGGAAGCCAAATATGAAAGCGTTAATGATTTGGTTCAGGAGCTGAGACAAACAGAGGATGATGGAGGAGAGAGTGAATTGTCGGAACTTGAAAAAGAAGCTTCGGGGCTATAATAAGCCCTTTTTTCGGCTTGTCTTCGGGTGGGGATACAAAGTATAATCTCTGATTGTATATATGGATAGATGTATATTTTGTAAAATTGCCAATGGTACAGAAGAAGCCCAGGTAATTTACGAGGACGAAAAACACCTGGGGTTTCTGGATATTTTTCCGGTGGTTCCCGGCCAAGTTATATTAATTACCCGCAGTCATGAGCCATCAAACGTTTTTGAATTGCCTGATGAAAAACTATGCGCATTGTTTCTGGCGGCAAAAAGAGCAACAGGTAAGATCAGCCGGGGACTGGGTGTGGAGAGAGTGATTCAAGCAATGGAAGGGTTTGGCGTAGACCATGCGCACATTAAGCTGTACCCCGCAGTCAATCTGGCCGAGGGAGGATTGATACCGGTCGGGCACAGAGCCGATAAAATAGAGTTAGAAGAAGTCGCTTTAAAAATAAGAAGGGGGGGATGATGTACAATGCCGACTGTAGTACGCAAAAAACCAGGGCAATCGGAAGACAAACTGATTGCTGATTTCAGAAAAAAAGTCCTTTCTGACGATGTCCTGCTGGAACTTAAAAAGCGGGAATATTACCGCAAGCCGTCCCTGGTAAAACAGGAGAAAATTAAAGAGAGACGGAAAACATTCCGCAAACGGAGTTACTGATGCTGACTGACCGGATAAAATCAGATATGACTGCCGCGCTTAAGACGGGGGATGCCCCGCGGCTTCTGGTCTTAAGAATGTTGGTGTCGGAAATAGGATATAAACAAATCGAACTGCAGAGAGAATTAAGGGACGAAGATGTAATTTCAGTAATCCAGAGAGAAGTAAAAAAGCGCAGAGAAGCAATTGTATCCTACCGGGAAGGCGACAGGGAAGATCAGGCGCTGACAGAGGAAAAAGAGCTGGAAATACTTTTGGGGTATTTACCCGCGCAGATGGGAGAAGGAGAAGTAAGGGAAGAAATTAACAAAGTGTTAGAGCGGCTGAGCACTGAAGAGAAGTCCGATTTCGGGAAGGCGGACAGAAATTGTAATTTCTCTGGTGGACGAAGCAGAAATGAAAAAACTGCATAAACAGTATATGGAAACAGATGAAACGACTGATGTATTGTCATTTCCTTTGGAATTTGACCGGGTTTATCCCGACGGAATTACCAGATTGGGGGACATAGCGGTCTGCGTACCTGTAGCCGAACGTCAGGCACGAGAAAACGGGCGCAGTATTCAGGAGGAAATTAATTTCCTGGTCCGTCACGGAGCAATGCACCTTCTGGGAGTGCATCACGAATAAAACGGGCAGTTTCAATCACGATTATTACATAAAATTGATACAAGACTAACAGGTTTATTATTGCATTAATCCATGGCAAAGACGAAAGACATAGGAAATAAAGAAGAATTCAAGATCGCGGCCAGGGTTTACAGGCTGCTTGCGAATCCCAAGAGGCTGGAAATACTCAAGAATTTGAAAGAAGGCGAATTGGGTGTAAACGATCTGTCCGGAAAGGTAGGGGTGCGGAAAGCAAACATGTCCCAGCACTTGGCGCTATTGAGAAGTGCCGGCATAGTAAATGTCCGGCATTCAGGTGTGAACCGCTATTACAGCCTGGTCAAACCGCAAATCCTGGACGGATTCGACACGATTATCGGGCTAAATGGACGAAATAAGTAATAAATCGGACTTTTTTGCAACAGGCCTGGTATAACGCTCCCGGGTACCATATAACGCATTTTTGCGCGCTTAATGAATAAGATTTAGTTACATTTGCCAATGGCAAAATTAAAGATTATAAGAGGAATATGACACTGTATTTAAAGTACCGGCCGCAACAAGTTTCTGAACTGGATCTGACATCCGTGAGGGAAGCCATGACTAAATACCTGGAATCTTTTTTTAAAGACGGCAATCTGCCTCATGCCTGGCTTTTTTCCGGACCCAGGGGTTTGGGGAAAACCAGTGCGGCGCGGATACTGGCGAAGGCCATAAATTGCCAGGGACCCGGAGGCAAAGATACAAAGGCTAAAGGAGATTTTGAACCGTGCAATGAATGTGAAATGTGTATTGCCGTGACTTCCGGTGCGGCGGTGGATATTATGGAAATTGACGCGGCTTCCAACCGGGGAATAGACGATATCAGAGAATTGAGGGAAAAAGTCCGATTGGCACCGATGAAAGCGAAATATAAAGTGTACATCATAGACGAGGTGCACATGCTTACCTCCGAAGCGGCAAATGCGCTTTTAAAGACATTGGAGGAACCACCCGGAAACACAATTTTCGTGCTATGCACGACCGAACCCGACCGGCTGCCGGAAACAGTGATATCCAGATGCACGCGAATAAGTTTTAAAAAGGCGACCCTGGAAGATATTGTTTCAAAGCTGGAACGGGTGGCGAAAGCGGAAAAAATCGAGGCGGACAAACAGGCTCTGGAGATATTGGCAAAAGCGGGCGACGGCAGTTTCCGGGATGCGATCAAGCTTTTGGAGCAGGCGGGATTGCAGTCCGGAAAGCTGGATAAAGCGGGAGCAGAAAAAGTGCTGGGGATGAATACACAGTTATCTGCTGACAGGTTCCTGGAATTGGTATATGCGGGTGATGCACAAAAGGCATTGGAATTTGTAGGCCAGATGGTAGAGGAAGGGATTAACCTGCGTAGGTTTATTGAACGAGGGGTAGAATTACTGAGGGAAAGATTGCTGGATGATATTAGCAACGGCCGGATATTGGGATTAATTGAGGGGCTGGAGAAGGCATATGAGAGGACAAAAACAACTGCTGTACCGCAGCTGCCTCTGGAAATATTTATTATTGAGAATTCAAAAACTCAAGCCTCAAAACCAGCAGAGGTGATCGTAGAAAAAAAGACAGAGAAGACGCAGAAGACAGAATCGGCAAAACCTTCGGAAGAGGTGAAATATGAGCTGGGGGAGATGCAGGACAAATGGGCGGAGGTAATGAAAGCCGTAAGACCGAAAAACCATTCGGTGGAGGCACTGCTGCGGTCCACTAAACCATTGGGTTTTGACGGGAGGTCTCTGACGCTTGAGGTGTTTTATAAATTTCACAAAGACAAGCTGGAATCTGAAAAATGCCGGAGAATTGTGGAAGTAGCAGTGGGAGAAGTCATGGGAGTAGACGGGGTCAAATTGTTTTTCAAACTGGGTGAGAAACCCGCCCGAACATCCAAAGTGGAAAACATTACTGCCGAAGGTGTGGATGAAGATATAATAAAAGCTGCTGAAGATATTTTTAAAGCAGAAGCTGTCTGAGTAGTTTTTTTGTGGCGCGCCACGCCGATGATCGCGCGATACTGGAGATGGATACACAGGCTTAATTACTTGACAGTGATTACAATATTTATTCATTCATGGAACTTGGGTTCTGACACCCGGAACTGGCCGATGGCAGGAATTTACTATGCAACACCACTGATAATTGCAACAGCCGCCGGGTATAAAATCTATAACAGCTTTAGTCGGGAAAAAAGAATTCCGGCAAGCCTTACAAAAAACTAACGGTTGTAATTTGGGGCAGATGTAGTATATTTTGCATATGGGTATCGGAGACGCATTCGGAAAACTGGGAGATTTGAACAAGCTGCGCCAGCAGGCGATGCAGATGCAGAAGAATCTGGCGGGCCAGCAAATTACCGTGGAAGAAAATGGTGTGAGGGTGGTGATCTCCGGCGATCAGAGAATACTTGAACTGTCCATCCAGGGATTATCTAATGACGTCTTAAACGATGTCCTGAATAAAGCCATCCGCAAAAGCCAGGAGCTGGCGGCCAAAGAGTTGATGAATGTCTCTGGCGGTATGGGGGGACTGATGGGCGGCGGGGGACAACCAACAGGTTCGGATCAGTAATGAGAGTAGCCAAGGCGGTGGTCAATTTAATTGAGGCTTTTGAGAGACTGCCTGGGATAGGTCCCAAGACTGCCGCGCGTTTGACGTACTATTTATTGCATGTACCGCAAGAGGAACTGGAGAAATTCGCGGGGGCGCTCACCCATCTGAAAAAAGATACGAAGGAGTGCAGTGTGTGCCACAATATCGCCGAAACTGACCCTTGTGAAATTTGTTTGGACAGAGGCAGGGAAAAGAATGTTATTTGCGTTGTGGAACAACCTCTGGATGTAGTAGCTATGGAGAGGGGAAACAGATATAAGGGGGTATACCATGTCCTGCACGGTGTGATAGACCCGATGCATAATATCGGTCCGGAAGAGATCAAGATCGGAGAGTTGATCCAACGATTGAGCGATAAAGAGATCAGGGAGGTGATTTTGGCGCTGAATCCTAATATGGAGGGAGAGGCGACATGTTTATACATAAACAGGCAGATACGAAACTTGAATGCTGAAGTACCAAAGGTGACAAGACTGGCGCACGGGCTACCCGTAGGAGCGGATATCGAGTATGCTGATGAGGTTACATTGACGCGGGCGCTGGAAGGCAGGAGAGATTATTGAGACATTTAAGCATTTATCATTTAATTCAACTATTTAATTACTAATTAATTATTTATGCAGAAGAATCCATGGGGGAATAATTCCGGCTTTGAGCAGGTGAAGCAAGCCGCGTCAAGCGCGGCGGCAGTCGTTGTAAAAGATGTAAAAGAAGCGGTGATGCCGCCCAGCGCCCAGGCGACAATAGAGCAGGGTAAGAGCACGAAACAAACTACTCAAAAACCTAAAGACGACAAACAGCAGCAGCTGGTAGCACAGACCCGGCAGAACCTAGCGAAAATTAACGAAGAAATAAAAAGAGCCAGAGAGATAAGGGAAAGAAGATATCAGGAAAAAGAGAAAAAGGAAAATGAAGCCAAGCAGGTAGAAGCAGTAAAAAAAGAAGAAAAGAAGAAAGGCCCAAATGTCCTGGAAAGGATGCTTAAAGGCCGGAAGGGATCCAGGGAAGGTATTCAAAGGACAGGGGGTTAGTCAATTTGAAATTTACAATTTTAAGTTATAAAATAGTGACAGTTGTGAGAAAACTTATTAATGTTTGTTGTCTTTTAGGGCTGGGGTAGTCCGCCTTTGGCGTGATCCTCCGGCAGTCACCCGCTTGTAAGCGGGTTTTTTAATTGAATGAAACTCAAATTTTTTTTGTTTGACAGCGCCAGTTATAAATTGGGGGATGAGTATGGCAATGAAGTACTGATGGCGGTGGATTACGCAGTGGGCGAATATAAAATAAAGCCCTTAAAAGAAAAAAATAAATTTTTCGCAAAAACCTTGAAAAAAAGAGCGGGAGAAATCGCTGCAGACTTATTGAAAAGGAAACACAGAGTTAATTTTTCTGATAGGATTAAGGTGTGAGAATCTACAATTCTTTAACCCGGCAGATTGAGGAATTTGAACCGCTTGCGGAGGGGAAAGCGGGGATGTATACATGCGGGCCTACTGTATACGATTACGCGCATATCGGCCATGCCCGCAAATACGTATATGACGATCTTTTGCGGCGTGTGCTTTCGGCCAACGGACTGGAAGTGATGCATGTGCAAAACGTAACGGATGTGGGGCATCTGGTATCCGACGCGGATGAAGGGGAGGACAAACTGGAGAAAGGCGCCAGGGAAATGAAACGGACCGTCTGGGAGGCAGCTGAGTTTTTTACGCGTGATTTTTATAAGATGGCCGATTCCATGAATATCCTGCGGCCTACCATTACCGCCCGGGCTACAGATCATATTAAAGAACAGACAGACCTGATACAAAAGCTGGTGCAAAAAGGGTTTGCTTATGAGACGCCGGAGGCAGTGTATTTTGATGTGGGAAAATTTCCCCGGTACGGTCTGCTTTTCGGACAAAAACTGGCGGATAAACAGGTAGCAGTGCGGGAGGAAGTGAAAACCGGGGAGCACAAAAGACACCCTGCGGATTTTGCCCTGTGGTTTAAGCGGGTGGGGCGGTTTGCCGACCACCAGATGCATTGGGAATCACCCTGGGGAGACGGATTCCCCGGTTGGCATATCGAGTGTTCGGCTATGTCTATGAAATATCTGGGTGAGTCATTTGATATACATACCGGAGGAGAAGACCATCTGCCGGTGCACCACCCCAACGAAATTGCCCAAGCGGAAGCAGCAACAGGTAAGCTTCTGGCAAGATATTGGGTACACCACGCGTTTTTACTCATAGACGGACAGAAAATGTCTAAAAGTCTGGGTAATTATTACCGAGTGGAAGATGTGGCCGAGAAGGGATTTGACCCCATGGCCCTGAGGTATCTGTACCTGACTGCGCATTACCGCAGCCCCCAAAATTTTACCTGGTCTGCTTTGGCGGCGGCGCAGACAGCTTATGACAAACTTAACAAGTTTGTCAAAGATTCAGGATCAAACCCGCCTGCCGGACGGGCAGGGATTCAGGATATAAGAATTCAGTTATCAAAGGAGAAGGCGAAAAAGCTGGACCAATACAGACTGCGGTTTGAAGAAGCCGTAAACAATGACCTGCAGTTTCCCCGGGCTTTGGCGGTCATGTGGGAAATGATGAAAAGCAATATACCGGATTACGACAAGGCGGATGCATTGCGGGACTGGGATGAAATTTTGGGTTTGAGACTGGGGGCATTGAAGAGTGAGGAGGTGCAAATCCCTGAACAAATAAGGGAGATGTCCCAGAAGCGGGAGATACTGCGCCGGGACGGGAAATTCGTGGAAGCGGATGAATTGAGGGTAGAGATGGAGAAGTTAGGATGGGGGATTGAAGACGCTGCCAAGGGATCCAGGATAGTCAAGTTAAAGCATATTTAACAATTTAACATTTATCATTTAACATTTAGTTTAGACATTTAATATTTATGAATTGGCAAAAGAAGTTGGCTTGGGGAATTTTAATTATTGATTTATTGGCGGTGAATGCAGGAGTGGGACACCTTGTATATAAATCCCAAGCACCAAGCACCAATAATCAAATAATTACCAATAACCAGGAGGAGAAGGGGTGCGGAGAGGAGTGCCTGGCCGCCGTCAGGGAGGCAGTTGACAATTATCAATTGTCAATCGTCAATTTAAGTGCAACCATCACCGGTACAGTAATTCCGACGGTGAAACCGACTGCCAAGCCGGCGGCCCAACAGGCAGTGACGGCGACAAATCCAAAGATCAGGAGCGTACAGTATGTGACTATACCCGGAAACGGCAGCACGGTGACTAACGGCTGGACGGTACTTAGCGGGACGGAATTTTATTTTGACTTGGGTGATTATCCCGGTTTGAAAGAGATATATTTTGAAGCGAACTTGAAACTTTTTAACGGCAATGGGATAGCCTATGCGCGGTTGTACGATTCGACTCACGGGATCGGGGTGCAGGGGAGCGAAGTGCAGACTAGTTCCCAGGCAAACACGGTGGTAGAATCCGGAAAATTGTCTTTCTGGGGAGGAAAGAACCTAATAAAAGTGCAGTCCAGGAGTCTGACGGCGGATACGGCAGTTTACAATTCGGGAAGGCTGAGGATCGTGATGGAGAATTGATATTTTACATTTGCATTTGGCATTTAACCTTTATCCGGGTGGTAAAATAAGTGTATGATTTCTGCAGTAATTTTTGACTTGGACGGGACGGTATTGGATAACGAACACATCTGGGAAGAAGTCTTTGCCCAAGTGGTAAACAGCTACCACCTGGAAACCAATAAATTGCTAAGACAGCCGAACGGGTGGCTGCATGAGCCTGGGATTGGCCTGGTACCGAATTTCAGGCAGTTGGAGCCGGATATCCAAAAAGCCGAAAAACTGGCCCGGGAGACCAGACAGCTATATAAGCAAAGAATTGGGGAGGTGAAACTGGCAAAGGGAGTGGAAGAGACAGCGGCGCTGGCCAAAAGACTTGGCTGGCTGACAGCACTTTCCACGGCCAGCATCTGGGAGACGGTAGAGGAGGAACTGGAGGCGACAGAAATGTACCTGGCTTTCGATGTGACCACAACGGGCGAGGAAATTATTGCCAACAAACCCGATCCGGAAATTTATCTGCTGACCGCCTATAAGCTGGGCGTGGATCCGGCGGAGTGCATTGTGATAGAAGACGCTTTAGCGGGTGTACGGGCTGGAAAAGAAGCCGGGATGACATGCATCGGGATGGTTTCGGGATATGCGCCGGAAAAAATGTTGACCGGGGCAGGGGCCGGCTGGGCGGTACAGGACATGCGGCAGGCTGCAGGAGTCTTGTCGGATCTGAGCAGGGTCGGGAGGACAAGTACTTGACAGGGGGGGTACAAGTGTTGCTAAACTATAATCTGATACATGAATGGAATAGCGAAAACTTCATTGATAATATGGTTGGGCGGATTGGTATTGCTGACGATAGTCGCAGCCCTGTTTTTCAAGACATACCTTAATAAAAATAAATCACAGTCTGAGAAGCAGACTGTCGGACAGACGGCAGGGGGTCCGAGCAAAGGACAAATCGGATACAGCGAGCCGGAGTCCAAAATATCTGCCGGGACAAAAGAACTGGCAAAAGGCAAGTTCCTAAAAGTTGAGGAGGACAAGATTTTTTACGATGAAAACGGCATTACGGTAGGCCAACCCCTGACGACGGAGGTAGTAATATCCTGCACAGCACAGGATCTGACTCTGGCTGAGGAGCTGGATTTTGACATGGTTTCCCGTAATCATGTATCGACTCCTGCACAGGTGGGAGAAAGGGTACCTGCCGGGGAACCGGTAATGATTCTGGCCAACCTGGATAAAGGGCAGTACCGATCGCATACAGTGGTAATGAGTGAAAGCAAATGTAATTTCTAAAGGGATACAGTAATCGGATAGCGGGGGAATAAAAAGTTAACGACATTAAGCCTGTAATAAGACGTTTTTACGTTGACAGCGAGATGTAGTGGTGGTACAATAGTTTTTTAGTGACTGGAAATATATCGGAACGCAGCATTTTTTCGATGCGGTTTACCGCCGCAGTTTAATAATTACCCCGCCAAGGCGGGGTTTTTTCTTGGAAAAATGAAAGAAAAACTGTGGAACAAGCTACCAGAAAAGGTAAGAAAAGCAATTTTAATTGCTGAAGGATTGTTGGTTATTAGTTTCCTGGCTGCCTGCCAGGCACAAGGCGAGGGACCTGTTCAGGTGCTGGTCGTGCCTGAAGGAAACGGGGGGCGGCAGTCCGAATTTGGTCAATTTGACTCACGGAATTCCAATGGCGTGGAGGGGGCGGGAGAAATTTTAGAGACAATCCGGCAAGGTTGTCAGGACAAATCCGGAGCAACCTCCATAGATCCCAGGGTAGTAATGGGAAAAATTGACGGTAGTCAATTTACTGATGCTTTGTGTAAAACGGAAAAGGGAGCCTTTATGCTGGTCAGATCCAAAAACTCCGGCAACGGACCTGAGGGTGAGCAAGTTAACCAGTATCTGGAGGCGAAATTTAAATTCGATTCCGAGGATCCCAATAAAATAGAGGAGGTAATTTGGAGTTATATGAAAGCTGGCGGAGGGAGAGAAGTGGTGGCTGAGTATAATCCTGAAAGTAATATTGCAACCTGGAATTTTAAAGGGGCGAGTATGGATTTTGTGCCGCAGAGCGACGATATTTTTCAAGACTGGCTCGGGGGAAGCGGCGTGGCTCAGGCGGCGGAACCGGCAGCGACGGAAGTACCTTTGCCCACTCCGGTACCCACGGAAATACCGGTACTCTTGCCGGACATTAGTGTCCGACCGGAGAACCCGTACACGGTGGAATATGCCAACGGAGTAACTTTGGAGCAAGTGAGAAATTGGGATAAGGGAAAACAGCTGGAAAATGCACCCCGGTTGGACCCTTCGTGGTTTTTTGGTATGGAAAAAACCGGAAGCCTGGAAGCAAAAGCAGTCTTACAAGTGGCGGATTTCAATAAGATAATGTATTACGATCCCGAAGATAAGCTGCAAATGTGGGTGGATATGGAAACAGGTCAGGTGGAACATGTTTTTATTAGTGAAGCGGAGGAAAACGGAATGAAGGTGACTGTATATGTTCCCACAGACAACAGCCTGACAAATAAAGAAAACAGGTCTTTTTGGTGGGACAGATCCGAAGAATACGATGGTATCACCGCCGATATGATCAGAAAATATGTCGTACCTTGGCTGAATCTGTATTACAACCGATACGAAAAATTGACCGGATATGGCTTTGATAATATGCCATTTAAACTAACTAATATGTCGCATGACCAAGTTGACAGATTAAGAAAAGAGGCAGAGGGAATTTTAAAGAATGATTTGGATGAATTCGGCTCCATCGGCATAGATCTGATACCGGGGAGCAGGGTACAATTTTCCGACGATCAGGTATTGGTGATCAGACCGTTTAAGGCAAGTCCGGGAGGGATGTGGACTTATGGAGACCAATGGCGGACAGAATGGAACGATACGGTAATATCTCAAACAGAGGACGGTACCATAATTATTAAAGAAAAGATGGATAATTGGTGGTTAAGTCAAGGTAGTGAATGGGGGCAGGAACCCATTGGAGGCTGGATGATGGGATTGCTGGCGGAGATGATGCCTGCCGGTGCAGGGGGGGGAACATTTATTAACGAAACAGGTAATTTTTATACCGATCAACGTACGTCAAACCAAATGTTCTACGAATTTTGCGGCGATAAACTGGAAAACGGGATGAAGAATCTTGGTTCCAGGGACAACGGCAGATTCGGAATATTATACGAGAAACGGTTTGTGCCGCTTTTTGACGTATTCGGAGGACCGGGAGCCTGGAATTTCCGCTGCGGGGTGGAAATGGTTAATAAGTAATTGACTGACGTCGATAAACGGTGATAACCTGAATATAGAATGGCCGTCAAAGGATGGATTGGTTTTGTTGCTGTATTTGCGGGTGTTTTATTGGCTATGGGAGCGGGATTTTTTTATTGGAAAATATCAGGTAACCGGAAGTGTGAAGTAGAACTAGTCTCTGAATCCAAAGTGATCAAAGTGGAGGTGGTGGATAAAGAGAAGTTTTATAAGTTTATTACTGATTACATCCCATGTGAGAGAGGGTATTTTACCGCAGGGTATCCGGTGAATATAGAAGGACCGTACAAACTGAGAAAAATCGTCTGGAATTTCACCGATCTGCCCCAAAAAAGCCGTGTAAGACCCAACGCATCGGAGGAGCCGATGATGTCCTTTGATTATGAATTTTTTCCGGATGAAAAATACGTAAATGTAAACGCCCAAATTGAAGAAGAATATATGTCCTGGGAACATTTTTCCAGGCACTTGGCGTATTTTATTGCATCACGCGCCGACAGCATGTACAAATTCAACGACAGGGAAGAATGGATTACCGGCAAGCAGGATGATTATAAATTTCGGGCCGAAGAAATAGGATTAAGTTACCAGGCGGTCCTATGAACCTGAAGCGTAAATTAATAATTGTCTTTTTTGCACTCGGTCTGGGGTGGGGATCGGTACAGACACAACGCGCGCAAGCTTATTCGTGCGGCGGACAAATTACCTGTATACAACAAGAGAACGGGAATGAATACCTGGTCGCATGTTCCGGAACATCAAACTCCTGCGGCAACAATATAGGAAACTGCAATACTTCCTGCGCCTTAGGTGATAACCAGTCTGGATCTAATAACTGTGACACAACATGCTCGGGACTGCCGACATCTACCGGTATAAAAGATGGAGGTGGTCCATCGGATTCGCAGGCGCAGGGCAGTTTTGATGCGGTATTCCCTGCAGACTGTATGGTCGGAGGATGGGCGTGCGACGGGGATTATTACACGGCGGAATTGGCTATACATGTTTATATAAGCAGCACATTTATAACCAGCGGAATAGCTGGAAACTATAGATCTGATTTGGGACCAGTATGCGGAGGAACTTTCGACCATTCTTTCGGAATATATCTACCACCCAGCTATAAAGATGCTGTGTCCAGAAGTTATAACGTATATGCCATCGGAGTTACGGAAAACAATAATACCAGTGGAAATAATCCACTGCTTTCCGGTTCACCAAAAAGTATGGCCTGTTCCCTCTGTCCGGCACCCGGAAGCTTCACCGTTACCAAGCAGTGTAACGGAGGGACGCTGACGGGGATACTTGCGGACTGGGCTGCGGTGCCCGGGGGTTGCGGTGTAGATGATTATCCGGTACAGAGATGTACAGGGTCCGGATGCAGCAGTCCTACATTTTTAGGTACGGCAGAGGTACCAAACACTGCATATACGGATACCACTGCCTCGGAAGGGTCTACGTATGGCTACAGGGTCCGGGGACATGATGACGCTACGGGGTTATATACCTATTATACGTCTATTTTGTATATTACTCCCAACTGTGTGGCGCCGACAGCCACTCCCACTCCGGCCATCAGCTGTTCCATTAGTTTCTCCCCTTCATCAGGGACCGCACCGCTGGCGACTACCGGCACCTGCACGGTGTCGGGCGGCAGCGGGATCACCGATTACCGGTGGGACTCCTACAGCGACGGGACTTACGAACAATCCTCTTTGGA
>LCNU01000016.1 GCA_001001375.1 Candidatus Amesbacteria bacterium GW2011_GWC1_47_15
TGACAGGTATTTTGAATCGGAAGAAATTTTGTTGAAACAAGGTTCGGAATAGGGTGATATTTGGGGTGGTGGTATAGATATTGAAACAAAGATGAAAGATTTCAATTCATTGCTTAATATAAAAAATATATTGGCACTGGGTTGGTGATTCTTCTTGAGCCGTAGATTTTGTATTAGCATACTCTGAGAGTAAAATATCCGTTATGAATCTATCTGTAGGGATTGTAGGTTTACCAAACGTTGGAAAAAGCACGCTTTTTAATGCTCTGCATAAGAAACAAGCGGCACTGGCTGCAAATTATCCGTTTGCCACAATTGAGCCGAATGTGGGAGTAGTGCCCGTGCCTGATCCGCGTCTGGCCATTCTGGCGGATGTGGTAATGACGGAAAAGATAGTCCCGGCTACGGTAAAATTCGTCGATATTGCCGGGTTGGTAGCCGGAGCCAGCAAGGGGGAAGGCCTGGGAAATAAATTTTTGGCACATATTCGCGAAGTGGATGCTATCTGCCATGTGGTGCGCAAGTTTGCCGATGAAAACATTGTCCGGGAAGGATCGGTGGACCCCAAATCGGATTTTGAGATCATCAAGACAGAACTGGAATTGGCGGATTTAGAGACAGAGGAAAAAAGGGCACAGAAGAAAAAGGAAGTAGTGGAAGAATTACCTCAGTTGTCTAAAAAACCGACGATAGTGGTATTAAATGCAGACGAGAGCGATTTGAAATCTGCTAAGGAGATAGAGGCGAAATTCGCGGCTGAAGTGGGATTGGATCACGAAAAGGTGATAGTCATCAGCGCCAAGACGGAGTCAGAACTGGCCGCACTGAGCGATGAAGACGCGCGGGTTTATTTACAAGAATTGGGAATTGAGAATAGCGGGTTGGAAAGGCTGGTACAACGGGCGTTTGAGATACTCGGACTGCAGACCTTTCTGACTGCGGGTGAGAAAGAAACCAGAGCGTGGACGATCAAGAGAGGGACCAAAGCCCCGCAAGCGGCGGGAGTGATCCATACTGATTTTGAAAAACATTTTATCAAAGCCGACGTCATCAACTGGCGGGACTTTACCGATTTCGGGGGGTGGACTAAAGCCCGGGAAGCGGGAAAAGTGAGGCTGGAGGGTCGGGATTATGTGATGAGGGAGGGAGACGTCGTCGAATTTAAGGTCGGGGTTTAGTTTTTAAAGTGTGGCCACAGGAGCATAATTTTGGTATACTTGGCGGGTTAATATGCGCATATACGATCTGACTATAATATTAAAGTCCGGGGAAAAAGCCGTTTCCGGGGAAAAATTCGGTGAACAGATGGAAAAAACTGTCATAGCCGTGGGGGGAAAATTGGGGAAAATGACGGAAATGGGGAGGAAACAAATGGCTTACAAAATAAACGGTCAGTCAGAAGCGGAATACACAAACTGGACGCTTGAACTGCCGGAAAGCGGCGTGCTACAATTGGACAAGAAATTATCGGTGGATAAGAATGTGCTGAGGCACCTGTTAGTGAGGAGCAACTAAGATGGCAACCAGGTCTTTGAACAAAGTAATGCTTATCGGAAACCTGACGAGGGATCCGGAATTGAGATACACACCTCAGGGGACTGCAGTTTGTACTATGGGGTTGGCCACTAACCGGACTTGGGTGACGGAAGGTGGAGATAAAAAGGAAGAAACCGAGTTTCACCGGATCGTAGCCTGGAACAAATTGGCTGAACTGTGCTCTCAACTGCTATTTAAAGGCCGGAGGGTGTATGTGGAGGGCAGGCTGCAGACAAGACAGTGGACTGCACAAGACGGGACACAAAGGCAGGCGACGGAAGTGGTAATTGAAGACATGCTGGTCCTGGATTCCCGGCGACAGGGTGAAGAGTCGGTTTACGAAGAAATGAGTCCGGCGGAAACACCCGGTCCGGCACCCGCGGTGGTAAGTGAAGATACTGGGGTGGGCGGACAAGCGGATGTTAAACAGCCTAAATCCAGATCCAAGAAAACCGATGGCGGAGTGACGGCAGATGAAGTAGCAGAAGACATTCCGTTTTAATGAGAGGGATATAAGATATGGCACCAAGGAAACCAATCAGAAAGCGCAGGATCAGAGTTATTAAAGACTGTATGTTTTGCAAGGAAAAAACACTCCCTTCCTTCAAAGACGTGGCAACATTATCCCGGTTTGTTTCGGAGCGGGGGAGGATACTTTCACGGGACAGGACCGGAATCTGTGCTAAACACCAGAGGATAATTGCCCAGGAGATAAAGAGAGCCAGGCATCTGGCATTGCTGCCTTTTGTAGCGGGGTTATGAATTCCAGAAAGCTTCTCATTGTAGGAACGCTAGTAATTGCCTCAGGGTGGGTGGGCTTTTGGATGGGGCAGAGGAGGCTGACATTTGAATTCAAAAACTGGCGGCCGGCGGTCGTTTTAAATAAATCTTCCGTGGTCAGAAGCGGTCCGGAAGAAGTGGATTTTTCCTTATTCTGGACGGTATGGGACAAAGTGTCGGCCGAGTATGTGGACAAATCCGCAGTGGATGGGAAAAAGATGGTAGACGGAGCAATATCCGGCATGGTCTCCGCTCTGGGAGACCCTTATACGGTTTATCTGCCGGCCCAGCAAAACAAGGAATCTAAAGAAGATTTGGGAGGAGCGTTTGAGGGGGTGGGTATACAGCTGGGTTATAAAGATAACCGGTTGGCTATCGTGGCTCCCCTGGACGGCACACCTGCCCACCGCGCGGGCGTAAAAGCAGGAGATTTCATACTGCATATTAAAGATGAAAAAAAACGATTGGATAGGTCTACCGACGGGTTGACTCTGCCGGAAGCGGTAAAGATGATCCGGGGGGAGGGCGGAACTACGGTGGAACTGACTTTGGCCCGGGCAGGCCAGGAAGATCCGTTTAAAGTGGAACTGACCAGGGAAATAATCGTGGTCAAAAGCGTGACCGTGGAATATCCGGATAGCGGGGGAGGGAAAATTGCCTGGATCAAGCTAAACAGGTTTGGAGACAGGACCCGCGAGGAGTGGAATGCAGTGGTAGGGGAACTAGCTGATAAAGAAGATATAGACGGTGTTGTACTGGATCTACGCAACAACCCCGGGGGTTATCTGGAGATGTCCGTATACATCGCTGGCGAGTTTCTGTCTCCGGGGAAAACGGTTGTCGGCCAGCAATACGGGGACGGGACGAAAACAGATACCAAAGTGGACCGCAACGGGCGCCTTTTGAAACAGAGGCTGGCTGTTTTGGTCAATGAAGGCAGTGCTTCAGCTTCAGAAATTCTGGCAGGGGCGCTTCAGGACCACAAACGGGCGAAAGTGGTAGGTGTTAAGTCTTTCGGAAAAGGCAGTGTGCAGCAGCCGGACGATTTCCCGGATGGATCAGGCGTGCATATCACTATAGCCAAATGGCTGAGGCCTTCCGGAGAATGGATTGACAAGATAGGGATTACCCCTGATGAGGTAGTAGAGTGGGAACCTGAGGGAGATGCGGCGGTCAGCGATGCGGACGACCC
Source organism: Candidatus Amesbacteria bacterium GW2011_GWC1_47_15 (assembly GCA_001001375.1). GTDB lineage: Bacteria > Patescibacteriota > Microgenomatia > CAZETR01 > Amesbacteraceae > GWC1-47-15. The sequence continues at coordinate 3,509 of LCNU01000016.1, forward strand.
GCAGCTGAAAAAGGCGATAGAGCTGATTCTCTAATCATCTTCCTTTTTTTGGGGGTGTGACATTCGTACTGCCGCAATGAGAACAGGCAGGTATTGTTTTGCCCTTTTTATTCTCAACCCAATCGGGTTTTCGAAATGGAAGACCGCACTTATGGCAAGTAAAGTCGCCGGGAAGAATTTCAAATCTTAAGGAGTGGCGCTCGGGTGGTGTCATGTTTTAATATATTTATATTATAGGATTATTGTTAATTGATGTCAATGTTTATTAAGGAAAACTTAAGAAATAATTGGCATAATAAAAGTTTGAATAATAATGAGAAGAATATTCCTGCTTATTGCCGTGATCCTGTTGTTTGCCGGGGCGTTAACCGGAGGAGCAATCGGGGACAGGATCTTTGGCTCGAAGCTTTTGGACAAGTGGTGGCCGAGAGAACTCCTGACAACTGTAAATGAAGGGGGGACGCAGAGAGTGGTATTGCGGGAGGAGTCGGTAGTAACCGAAGTAGCGGAAAGAGTCAGCCCGTCCGTCGTGACTATAGGGATAAAAAAAACACAGATAATCAGACAGCCCGGTATACAGTTTGATCCGTTTTCAGATCCTTTCGGATTTTTCCGCCAAAGCCCAGGTCAAACCCAGGAACAGGAAGTAGACCAAGATATTGCTACGGGATTTGTGCTGAGTAAAGACGGACTGATCGTCACCAACAAACACGTGGTAGACGATACCAGTGCCGAATACAGAGTAGTGACCACGGATGAAAAAACATACGAAGTACAAAGGATTTACAGGGATCCGACCAATGACCTGGCGATTCTCAAAATAAATGCCGGCGATTTGAAGCCGGTTGAGCTGGGGGACTCGGAAAATCTGAAAGTAGGCCAGTTTGTAATTGCCATCGGCACCGCACTGGGAGAGTTTCGGTCTACGGTAACGACCGGGGTGGTTTCGGGCTTGGGAAGAGGAATCAATGCCGGCAGTCCCTTTGCAGGGGATGTAGAAAGGCTGGACAATGTCATACAAACCGATGCGGCAATCAACCCGGGGAATTCCGGGGGTCCGCTATTGAATTCTTCTGGGCAGGTGATAGGCGTCAATACAGCGGTCTCTGCGTCCGGGCAGAATATAGGCTTTGCCATTCCGATTAATGTAGTCAAAGAGGCTGTAGACAACTTTAATCGGACAGGTCAGTTTAACCGGCCTTATCTGGGGGTGCGATACAGAATATTGGATCAGAGAACAGCGCTGATGAATGAAGTGCCACAGGGAGCTTTCGTGCAGGAAGTAATAGCCGGTTCGCCGGCAGTAAAGGGCGGTATAGAAGAAGGCGATATTATCACCCGGCTGGGAGGGGAGAAGGTCAACGGGAGCGAGGAAAGCCTGGCCTCGATCATCGCCAAACACAAAGTAGGGGACAAAGTGGAGGTGGAAGTGTACCGGGAAGGGGAAACCCGGAAGCTGACCGTGACATTGGAAGAAGCAAGATAACTTGTAGTGTGATAGAATCCCGATATGACAGAGAAAAACGCCGAAAGTATGGCGCTGAAAAGGGTACCAAATATTTGTTTCCCGGTAGCCATAGACATAGTAAGCCGTAGAGATGTACCCGAACATTTATATGATCTATGGGGCAGACTATCTGCCGCTCAAGCCCAGGGTGAAGAATTATCTGAATCGTTTGTGATTGGGATGTATGTAAAAGTAATGCAAAGTGTGGGGATATCTTATAATAAAGCGCAGTGGATACATGTCAAAACATTAGAAGAATTTCAGGATTACCTGATAAAAGCGAAAAAATGCGGCAGAGGGATCGTTTCTATCGGCAATAAAGCCCATGATATGGCCATCCAGCATTTAGGGGAGGATGTATGGGATCTGGCCGGAATAAGTTTTCAAAAAGAGATCATACACCTGACGTTGGGCGAGGACCAGCTTTTTAAAAAGCTCCAACAGGACAATCCTGATGAATTTAACTGCATCTTGCTGCCGGAGGAAAAATAATAAATTTTCTGGTAAAATAGGGAGGTTATGAAAGCTAATATACATCCGACTTATTACGAAGCCGAGGTAACTTGTGCCTGCGGCAACAAATTTACCGCCGGGTCTACTAAACCCAAGATCCAGGTGGAGATTTGTTCCAAATGCCACCCGTTTTTTACGGGTGAAATGAGGTTTGTCGACACTCTGGGAAGGGTAGAAAAATTCCAACAAAAGATGGCCAGCCAGGCAGCTTCCGGCGGGCCTGTTTTATCCAAGAAAGCCAGAAAACAGCAGAAGCAAAAGCAGGAAGAGGCCGAAGAAGCCGCCAGACCAAAGTCACTTAAGGAGATGTTTGACAGGGTCAAGAGCAGATAATGGACCAGGGTAAGCAAATCTTAGCTGACGAAATTAAAAAAGTCGAAACTGAAATAGATAAAGTGAAAGGGTTGTTACCAGAGCTGGGAGAAGAAGCGGAAAAAGAGATTACCAGGCTCGAGGAGCAAAAATCTGAGCTGGAGAAGGCAATGAATAATGAGAGCGGTCTTCCGCTGCGCGATGCTTCGGCGGGACAAGCTGATGATTTTAATAGCGTGATAATTGAAGTACGGCCCGGAGTGGGCGGGACGGAGGCCAAAATCTGGGCAGATGACCTGCTGAGAATGTATACCAGATATGCCAATACCCAGGGCTGGAAGACGGAAGAAATTGACGAGGGAGTTTTGAAAATCAGGGGCAGGAGCGTATTTTCAGCTTTAAAGAATGAGACAGGGGTGCACCGGGTGCAACGGGTACCGGAAACGGAAGCTGCCGGGAGAATACATACTTCCACTGCTTCTGCGGTGGTGCTGCCGGAAGTACCGGAATCGCTGGTGGAAATCCGGGATGATGATTTGATATGGGAATTTACCCGCGGAGGAGGTCATGGCGGGCAAAACGTCAATAAGGTGGCGACTGCCGTCCGGCTGACACACGAACCATCCGGTTTGGTGGTCCAATCGCGCCAGGAGAGGTCCCAGGAACAAAACAGGAAAATTGCACTCGCACTCCTGAGGTCGCAGTTGTGGGAGGCAGAAGATGAAAAAAAGCGGCAATTAATCAGCGATCAGCGATCGGTTATCGGCAGTTCTATGCGGGCGGAGAAGGTCAGGACATATAATTATCCTCAAAACAGGGTGACAGATCACAGGGCGGGCAAGTCCTGGCATAAGTTGGATAAGATAATGGAGGGAGACCTGCAGGATATAATTGAAGCACTTCATAATGTTTAACTGGCTTGATTGGATATTGGTACCTGCTGTAATGTTTTTTGTCTGGGAGGGGTGGTTGGCAGGAGGGATCAAGGTATTATCGGGAATGATATCTTTTTTGGGGTCATTATGGCTGGCAGTAAAATACCACTCTGCGGCTGGCAGATTTGTGGGGGAAAAATTCGGGATATCCCGGATATGGGTGGATGTGGTGGGTTATTTGATAGTGGCGGTAACGGCGGAAACTATAATATCCATAGCGCTGCATCTTTTGCTTCAGAAATTAACCGGCAAACGCACCCAGTCGCAATGGAACAGGGCAATCGGGGCTGCCGCTAATGGTATCAAGGGATTGGTACTGGCGGCATTTGCCCTGCTGGTAATTATTGCTCTGCCATTGAAGGGGAATATTAGAAGAGATATCAGGAGTTCTATCCTGGGCAGCAGGCTGGTGGCAGCGGCGCAGAAATACGGCGGCCAGGTGGAGACTTCAATCAATGAAGCTGCGGCTGAAGCGGTCAGGTTTCTGACTATAAAACCCCAATCCACCGAAATAATTCCCCTGAACCTGCCGCTTGAGACATGCAGGTTGAACGTGAGTGAAGAGGAGGAATGGAAGATGTTGGGACTAATCAACCGGGAAAGGGAAAACGCCGGCTCAGAGCCCCTGGGTATCGACCGGCAAATTACCGCAGTTGCCAGGGAGTACGGCCGGGACATGTTTGAAAGAAAATATTTCTCCCATTATTCGCCGGAAGGGACAGATGCCGGAGAGAGACTGGAAAAAGGGGGAGTCGTATACGCACTGGCCGGAGAAAACCTGGCATATGCCCCGGATCTGGAGACGGCCCACAAAGGATTGATGGAGAGCGAAGGGCACAGGAAAAATATCCTGGAGCCGAGATTCGGAAGGGTAGGGATCGGAGTGATCGATGCCGGTATCTGCGGAATGATGTTTGTGCAGAATTTTGCGGACTAACATGGGAGAAAAAGTACCATATCCGCAGGCTTTTTTTCAACTTCAGTCGGAATTTGCGTTAAAAATTGCAAAAATCAAAGGTATATTTCCTGACGATGCCCTGCTGAAATATACCACTTTTTATATAAGAATCGGAGGCGAAGACTGGGAATTTGATCCGACCAATGAACTTTGGCAAAAATATATTTTACAGGTACATAATCAGGTGAATCCGGCAGCTGCCGCATATTCAATGTATTTTAGGAAATTTTATTCGGGGTTACCACCTAAAGCACCCGATAGCTGTTTTTCCTATGAATATGATAATAATAACAAGTCAGTATCCATACATTTTCAGAACAATTTTTCAGATATTTCAAGTCCTCTTTCTGCAGTTAACATTCCCGCCAGAAAAAATGAGTTGAGATTTATTTTTCAAAATATAAAGGCCAATTATCCGGAAACCCGAAGTGTCATTGGGGAGACATGGCTTTTTGCATATGAGGCGTATAGGAGGCTTTTTCCGCCTGAGTATATTGCCGGATTGAAGGTACAAAACCGGGGTTACAAAGGAAACGGCCGCTGGGGCCAATTTATTATGAATTCAGGAGGATTAAACCAAGCAAGGGCGGATCAGTTTATTGAATCGATAAAAAGGGCTGAATCGGAAAAAGAATTGACCGACTCATTCCCCTATGATTATCTGGAAACTCAGGCTGCAATCAATGTGTTTTACCGGTATTTTTCGGTTTGACTTCAGAAATATAAACCCCTGCAGCAATTACCAGGGAACCTGCCACAGCCGGCCAGGTGACGGCTTCGTGCAGCCAGAAGTAGGCCAGTGGGGCGGTGAAGACCGGAGGCAGAAACAGAAAGACGTTGGCTTCGGAAACCTCTACTGTCTTTTGGGCTTTCTGGTACAGCCAGTAGGCAATGATGCCGGAAAAGATTACCATGTAAAGGACACCCAGGTGGGCAGGTAAGTATTGGGTTGTGAGTTGTGAGATAAGTTGTGAGGGAGGAGTGATAAAAAGAGAAATTATGGACATGGATATAAATCCCCAGAAAAACATATTAGCGGTCAGAAATAGGGGAGTAAGCTTGTGATGCAGTTCCCGCTTGGTCAACAATACGTACCCTACCCAGGCCAGCGTACCTCCCATAACCAGCAGGTTTCCTATAAAGGTGCCTGTAAAAATTTTTCCGGATTCCAAAATAGGTTGGACAATTACCAAAATTGATCCCGCAAACGCAATTATCTGGCCTAGTTTTTCCCGATCGGTTATTTTTTCTTTTAACAGATAATAACCGGCCAAGGAAACTAATATCGGAGCGGTGGCATTTATAATCGACCCGTCCAAGGAAGACGTCAGTTCTAATCCCCAAAATAGAAGCCCCAGTTGAAGAGTAGAACCCAGCAGGCCGCAGAGAATTAAAAGAAACCATTCCCGGCTGCTTAATTTGGAAAGGCTGCGCCAGGTATGGGGCTGGGTAATAAGGAGCAAGGGAATAAGGATCAGGCAGGTAAGGAAAAAACGGTAAGTAAGAAAGGTAACGGAATCAAAATAGTTGAATGTGAATTTGATCACCGGTACAGCAAAACCCCAGATGACAGCTACCAGGAGAAGCATCAGGCGGGCGCGGGTACGGGGAGACACCTATCAATTATCAATGACCGAATTCCAATTATCAATTAATTTTCAATAATCATTTTTAAGTTCATTAAAATTCGGCTTGACATAAAATTGAAGAATGAGAAAGCACAACAGGGGGAAAACAGACTGATAATTGGGGAAATCGACCTTAAGAGATGGACTTTTGATTATAAAATCACCCGATATAGCGAAGATTGGTTTGAGGGGGCGCAAGGGACTTGTAAAGTATATCCGGGAGATCAAAAGAAATTTGAAAATAAGGTGGAAAACGGCTCACTGGCAGAGGGTAAGAGGTATGATTAGTAAAAGATAATTAGACGATCCAACTTAGATGAGTTGTTCCACAACCTGTTCTTTCTGAAGCATTTTTTGTTCTCCGTTGGACATGTTTTTGAGTGTAACCAATCCTTTTTCAATTTCCTCCGGACCAATGATGGCGACATAGGGGATGCCTTTCCTCGCGGCGTATTTCAATTGCCTTTCGAGTTTTGTTCGGGGATCGGGATATAATTCAGTGAGTGTATTTTCCCGGCGAAGAATATTGCTCAATTCTATTGATTTATCAAATAGTTCAGGGGAAAAGACAGTAACCAATACGCGGGTTTTATTAACTGTCAGAGCCGGAAACTTACCGCACTTTTTGAGAACCTCTTCCATCACCATATCTCCCATAGCGAATCCCACACCAGGTATTGTTTGAGATGCGCCAACGTCTTGGGTCAGATTGTCATATCTACCCCCACCCCAGATGGAACGAAATTCCCCCTTTACGTCCCAACCTTCAAATACTGTACGGGTATAGTAGTCCAGGCCACGGACTATGCCGGGATCGAATTCTACATAATCATCAAAGCCGTATTGTTTGATAATATTCAGGATTCCTGTAAGCCATTCGGAATTCTTATATCCATCTTTATCATCCAGAATATTGAGAAGAGAGGATACCTTTTCAGTGCCAAGTCCAGCATCGGTGAGTATGGTGTTAAAGTTGTCCGTGGTGACCTTCGATCTCTTGTCGATTACTTTTATGAGAGGTAAAGTCAGGTCGGGATCTATTCCCATTGCAGACAATTTCTCCTGAAGAAATTTGCGATCGTTGATTTTGATTTTCACTTCCTGCGGAGTCAACCCAAGTTTTTTATAAAACGAAGCGGCGATGGAAATAATTTCGGCATCGGCTGCAAATGAATCGGTACCTAAAATATCTATATCCCATTGAAAAAACTCCCGTCCGCGTCCTTTTTGCGGCTGCTCATAGCGGAAGCGCCGGCCGTAAGTAAACCATTTAACCGGAAAGGTCAGGCGTCCTGCGGCTTGGGCTATCATGCGGGAGAGGGAGGGTGTCATTTCAGGCCTTAGAGCCAATATGTTGCCTGATTTATCTTGCAGTGTGAAGGCTTGTTTTTTGACTAATTCCTCTCCGGATTTGGCGGCATAAAGATCCAGGGATTCCAAGGTCGGACCTTCATATTCCTGGAAACCGAAAGATTCGGAGACTGCCTTCAGGTTTTGGTAAAACCAATTTTGGAAAGCCATTTGTTCGGGATAAAAATCCCGGAAGCCTTTGAGTGGTTGGGTGGAAAGCATATCCGGATTTGATTTTATCATTATTAATACTCCTTTTGAGCCAGATAAAAGTAACGTGGATTGCCGTCGACCTGAAACAAATCACCTGCAGGAACAAGAACGGCGAAGGAAAAACCTAAGGTGAGAAGTTGTCTTTTTTTAACTTTTAACCATGGACGATTTATTGTCCGGCCGCAGATCGCTACCGCTCCCAGAGAGACCGTCCGATCGATGCGGATCTGACTCAATTCAGACCCTAATCCCTTTTCCTGGAGATCCGGCCGGATACAGGTTTCGTTGTCATAAAATACGCTGACTTCGGGAGTTATGGAAAAATACTCAGTAATCGAATTCAGTATCCTGTCCGGTTCCTGCGATGAATATTTTTCAGCTACTAATTTATCCAAAGAAATGAACCCTCCTGTCGTGAAACCGATAACCTGATCGGGTTGCCGGGCTATAGCCAGCATTCCCGGAGTGAACGCAGACAACATTTCTGTGAAGTACTTGTTTATAAGCCACCCGGAAGGGTAAGCCTCTCCGGGAGCAGCTAGCAAGCAGGATGTACAAAAAGGCAATTTCAGGAAATTACCGCACTTGCCGCATACAAAACGTTCATACCATGGAGGACCGCCAAAGGCAGATTGGTAAGTTTTTGCCATACCAATTTTGTCCCTGGGGGGCAAATCGGAAAATATATCTACGGCGTTATTAATTGCAGTAAAGCTGAAGGACGATATTTGGATTTCACTGCTCATAAAAATGACGTAAGAATATTTGAATAAACCTGTTCGGTCAGTTTGAGATTCCCGACAGTCACGTATTCTTCTGCCGAGTGCTGATTTGCTCCGCCCGCTCCAAACACAAACTTGGGTACGTCCGGGAAAATTTGATTTAATAATGCGGTATCGATAAATCCGGAAAAAAACAAATTTGCAGTAGAGGTAGTAGAAGAAGCAGAAGCGACGGCATCCTGCAACTTTTTTGATAATGGAGAGTTGTAGTCGGGTATCCAAGGCGAGTAGTCAAATTTGACATTCAACTCTTGAATTTTGAGGCTGTTGATTTTGCAGATACGGGTTAATAACTTTGTCACAAATTTTGCATTGACACTGCTCATTGAAGGGCGGATTTCCAAAAGAAATTGCGCGTAGTCCGGAATGATATTTCCTATTTTGCCGAATTCATTTTTTGATTTATTGCTCACCAGATATCCACCCTGAAGATAAGCCAGGTTGGTAGTAGTAGGTCCCAGAAGGGGATCGACAAAATTACTCAGACGGGACTTCAGATTCAGCGCGGACAGGACAAATTGATCGATAACGTTTACCCCCGAATAGGGTTTGGCTGACGGGCCACTGAGACCATAAACCGCGCCTGATATTTCAATTAATCCGCGACAGCCGCTTCCCAAAAAAGGTTTGCCGTCCAGGGATAAAATCAAACCGGGCTTTACAACCGGAGCGTCAGAAACGAAGGTTTTCATCCCTTGAAAGTTGTATTCCTCATCGCAATAAAACAGGAGAGCCAGACCGAACGGATTTATCCGGGTGCAGACATTGGTCAGGGCAGAAAGAAAAGCTGCCAGGGAGCCTTTCATATCCGCCGTTCCGAGGCCAATAAGTTTTCCGCCATTTACGATGGGTTTGAAGGGGTCGGATTTCCAGGCAGGTTGGGGAGGAACGGTATCCAAGTGGCCGACGATCAGCAGCTTTGCCCCCGGCGGCGAGGCCATCAGATTAAACCTTTTGCCCCCGGGAAGGTATTGCCGCGTGAGATTTATTCCTGGGAGATACTTGCGAAAATAAATTTCAATGAATTTCCCCACAGCAACCTCGTCGGAATTATTTCCGACCCAGCTGGGAAGATTCACCAGTTTTTTGGTTAATGTCAATGTATTCATATGCACTACACCCACCTCGTCGGAGCCTGTTCCGCTTACTGTCCCTCGTCCGACTCGGGACTTACCGCTTCACTGCTCCTCCTCTCAAAATTACTTTCAGTAATTTTGCTTATTCGGTTGTTAATTAAAAATAATGACCCCCGTTCATTACGCACCAAATACGCGTAAGGAACGAGGGTCAAAAAAAATGGACCTCCCGCGGTCCCATCCTTATTGCACGTTCAGTTGCATGAACGTGCCTCTTTGTGGCGACTCCGCTTTAGGGCGACATCGTCTGGCTTATTTTTACGGTTTGCCTTCCGTCCGGTATTTGGCCGGCTGCTCCCCAGGCGTGACTTGGGTGCTAACGCATTTTCGAATTTAAATCATTATATACTATGGGGTGGAAGAGATGTCAAGAAGGATTTTAGGGATTGGCAGGGGAGGGTTCGTGGACGAGGAGGGCGGTGAGGGAATTGGCGGTGGTGCCCACGGTGCCGATGACGATTATTTTGTCACCGACCTTTATTTCAGATAACTTGGTATTTTTGGTGTATTTGGCAGAGGAGGAGATCCGGATTGTCCAGCTTTCTTTGGCGTTTTGGACAGTCAGGGAAGTAGTCGAGACTTTGGTGACGCTTCCCGGAATTACCCGACGTTTTTCCTCGGGGGGTTTACCAATAACCAGAAGTCTTTTGGCCGTCATAGTATTTTGGCTGTCCACGTCTCCCATAACGAGGACATAATCACCGGTTTTCAAGTCCGACGGCGTTCCGTCTTTGTTACCAGCCAACTTGATTACGGTATCCGTGGCGACAGTGGCGGTGCGGGTGGTGTTTTGCATTGTAGTGAGGGTGATGGTAGCATCTGATTTGGAGGAAATTGAACCTACAAAACCTTTTTTGGCTACCGCCTGCCTGATCTGGGCCAATTCCGCAGCGACTTTATTTTTGACTGAGTCCCGGATGGCGGAGGTAGGAGTCTGGCTTGCCACGGGAGACACCGTGGCAGCAATGACCAATAACCAAATCCCAATTACCAATAATTTTGAAATATTTAATCTCATATTTTTTGTGTGGTGTAAGTGGCGGTGAGTTCTTTAGTAACGCTGTTGCCCCCGGAATCGACGGCGGTAATAGTGATGAAATTATATCCTCCCTCCAGGGTTACTTTGGCGGAGAAATTTCCGGAGGAATCAGCTTCCACAACCTGTTCTCCGGAAGGGGCTACTACCGCTACCGAAGCAAGTGCTGTTGTCTTGCCGGAAATGGTCAAACTACTGGTGGTATTAAGCGAATCTTCCGCAGGGGAGGTAATATTGAGTTCTATGCCGAATTGTGATCCGGTAGGTACAGGTGGAGGAGTCTGATCGGTACCGGGAGGCGGAGTCGTTTCCGGGGAAGGCGAGGCAGATGCCAGAGTCCCGTCCGTCGGCAGCTGCTTGAGACTTTTGTTGGCTGTCCAGATGCCGAAGGTAATAATCAGCCCTAAAATAAAGCCGATTGCGATTGCGAGGAAAACTTCCTTTTTCATATTGGGGCTGGCGCAAGATTAACGGACAGGTCCTCTATTGTCAAGACAAGAGCTAAAGAGTATTCTATTGAATATGGAAATCACATATCCGGGGCATTCATGTTTTAAAATAAAAGGCAGGGTGTCGACACTGATTACCGACCCTTATGACGAGAAAGCCGGCAGGCTGCCGCGCGATCTGCAGGCGGATATTGTTACAGTATCTCATGACCATGGAGATCATAACCATACAGAA
>LCNU01000017.1 GCA_001001375.1 Candidatus Amesbacteria bacterium GW2011_GWC1_47_15
AAAAAATTGACAATATACGTTTAATTATTGACATAATGTTATGTAAACCCGTACTATAGACATCCAAACACCGCTTTGCCCGAACCCGGTCCGCCCTGGTACGCTCATGACAACTGAACGTACCCTGCCTGCATGCCCCCGGACCGCTCTGTCCTCACTTTCCTTCTTTGAAGCCTGCATATTATATATAATCAACTCATGGACCAGATAGATGATCTTCTATCCCGCGGGGTGGCAAATATCATCCCCGGCAAGGCTGAATTGGAAAAGCTTCTGCGCTCAGGCAAAACCCTCAACGTATACAACGGCATCGATCCCACAGCCACCAGGGTGCATATCGGCAACGCCGTTCCTCTGCGCAAACTGCAACTGTTGGTGGAAATGGGCCACAATGTCACCTTCTTAATCGGCGATTTCACTGCTCTTATCGGAGATACGTCGGATAAGGAAGGGCAGCGCCCCGTCCTGACTTACGAGCAGATCGAAGCCAATTTCCGGGACTACAAAAGACAGGCAGAAAAGGTAGTGGATTTCTCCCGAGTCAAAGTAGTCCATAACAGCGAATGGTTAAAAAGGCTTAGTTTCGAAGAAGTGGTCCGTCTGACGCGTCATTTTTCCCTGAACGATTTTATATCCCGGGAACTTATAAAAAAACGGCTTGAAGCCGGAGGCTCCGTTTCCCTACCCGAAGTGTTGTACCCGGTGATGCAGGGCTACGACTCCTGGTACATGGATACGGACCTGCAGATCGGAGGCACGGACCAGACCTTCAATATGCAGGCCGGCCGCAAATTACAGAAAGATCTGCGGGGCAAAGAGTCTTTTGTCCTTTCCAACGTCTTTCTGGAAGGCACCGACGGCCGCAAAATGAGCAAGTCCTGGGGAAACGCCATCTGGCTGGATGACCCGGTCAAAGACCTGTACGGCAAAGTCATGTCCCTTAAAGACGATCTCATTGACCAGTACTTTCTTCTTGCCACCAGTCTTCCTGTAAACCAGATTCCCAAAGAAGGCCATCCGATGGAGCTTAAAAAGTTGCTCGCACACCGCATCGTCACCGAACTTCACAGCCCTGAAGCGGCGGATACCGCCCAAAAACATTTTGAATCCACGGTCCAGCATGGCCAACTGCCTTCGGATATCCCGGAGGTCAAATTCGATACCCCGCCCAGTTTAGTGGAAGCTCTGGTGACATCCCGTTTGGCCAAATCCAATTCGGATGCCCGCCGGTTGATTGATCAAAAAGGTGTCAAATTGGATCAGGAAACAGTATCAAACTATAACTTAAAAGTACCAAACGGGTCAGTCGTCAGTGTTGGATCCCTCAAACACACCCGGATCAGCTTCTGAATATCTTCCAGGCCGTTACCGGGAAAGCTTTCCAGGCTCTTTTAAGGTGTTTTGGATCCTTGGTTACTCTCCATAGCCATTTTAAGCCGTGGCTCGATACCCATTCAGGTGTCGGCTGTGCCCAAGGCCCCTCACCGGCAAGCTCGTCAAACGCGCTGCCAACCCCGATCACTAACTTTGCCTTCAGTTTCTCCAGATTTTGCGCGATCCAAATCTCCTGCTTAATTCTCCCGAACGCCACGAATAATATGTCTGGTTTAAATTCATTTATTTTGGTTATTATTTGGTCAGTGGATATTGGCAATTGGTTATTGATGTCAACAAACCCCTGATCCCATTCAACTTTCAACTTTTCATTTTCAACCTTTAACTTCTCCGCCAACCTTCTTGCTACTCCATTCCATCCTCCCAGCAAAAAAACCTGTCCTCCATTTTCTCCCATCAATCTCACCAGATCCTCCATCAGCCGCACGCCTTGAACGGTTCTGTTTGCGTATACTCCCGAAATTACCCTTCTTCCCACTTCCATTCCCCGGATAAAATCCGGTACGAATTTCCCTGTCTTTTCTTTCAGGAAATCAATACCTGCCAGCAAGACTACCCCGTCAGGGACGATCATATCGGCCTTTTTTAAAGCCCTTTCAAAACCCGGGTTACTCCTCGCCTCCAGCCAATTTTCAGAGTAAGCCGTTACCAAGAAAAAGGGCCTAGTGAAGCCTCTTACATTAAGATTCTCCAGCAAAAAACTTAGCACTCTCCTGTATGGAGCGCTACTCACCTCCCAATTCCAAAAGGAGGCGGTTTCAAGACCCTTTACACCCGTTCCAGCTTCGGATGATTTTGCTATCCTTCTGGTTTTCATTTATATAACCCTTCCGTAACAATCATAGCATAAGAATGTCACAAAACAGTAATATACTACAAGATAAAGGATTAATGATGAATATTAAATGGCAAATAATAGTGTGCACATTTATCTTCTCATTTAGGTGAAGCTATATGATATGGTTATACACAGTCTATCCACAAAAGTCATATCTTATAGAGTGATATTACTACAGGGTTATAAAAATTAACTACAGGGTTTCAAATAATTTTAATGTTTGTCGGGCTGCCTGGACCCAGCTGAAATCTTTCAGTCTTTCCCTCCCCCGATCAACCAGTTCTCGTCTTATCTTTTTATTTCCTAATACTAATTCCAAACTTTTTTTTATACCTTCTGTCTCAAATGGATCAAACAAGAAACCTGAAAAGTTAAGTATTTCCTTAAGCGCGCCTCCGTCAGAACTGATCACCGGTACCCCGGCTGCGAATGCTTCCAGCACCGGCAAGCCGAAGCCTTCGGTAATACTGGGCTGGACATATACCAACGCATTTCTAAGTAATACTTCCTTCTCTTCATCGGTAATATATCCCGTAAAAACCACCCGGTTTTTTACCCCGAATTTTTCCGGAGCTGCCAACACTGCTTCATACTGCCACCCCAATTTCCCGGCAATCACCAGCCTCAACCCCCGGTGGTCACGAATCCGGGAAAACGCCTCGATCAGTCGGGCCAGGTTTTTCCTGGGCTGCACGGTCCCGATAAATAACAGATACTTTTCGGGTATTATTTTGAATTTATTGAATATTGAATATTGGTGCTTGGGATTTAAGGCTTGAAAGCTTACCCCCTCATGCACCACCTGTATCCTGGCCGGATCCGCTCCCAGCCGCTCCACCAGCTGCCCCTTCGTAAAATCGGATACAGCTATAACTTTTGTGGCCGTTTTGACTGCATAAATCGTACTCCAGGGCAAATACCAGCGCTGCAGCCTGCTTTCATATGCCGGCAGCCATTCGTATTCAATCCCATGGACGGTTACCAGCGTCTTCAGATCGGGCTTGCGTAATAGTGGCAGAGTGTGTGCCGGCACCCAAAGGCAGTCTAATTTGTCGATCCAGGTCCGGGCCGCCAATCCCGTTTGGGTCCAGAGAAAAGGCAGTGGTATTTGGATAAATTTGGTATTTGGAGCTTGGTTATTGAAGATTATTTGATTATTAGTGCTTGGTGCTTGGGATTTCACATAAAGGTACCACTCGTGTTTCCCTGCCTCCGGAAGCTGTAAAATATGCCTGATCATTTGGTAGCTATACGTCTCCGTCCCTGTCCTCTCAACCTCAAACGCCCTGCTGGCATCTATTCCGATCCTCATACTTGTATTATAATAGCCACCTTATGCCCAGTATTGCCGAAATAGCAGGAGAAATCCAAACAAAAGTGCACTGGAAAGTCCGTCTGGCCGAGATTCTCCCGAATTATGGCATCTCATTAACCATGAATGAATCATGGGAGTTAAACAGACTATCGGCTTGTATTATCGGCGGCGGTGAACATATAATTGTGATTCAGGCAGACCAGGGTCTCTGCCAAAAATGCAGTCTGAATAAAGACTGTCCGGCCTCAAAAATAGATTCGGACAACCATTTAGGTAAATAATCAGGTCAATTTTTAATCCCCCACTTCATCCCATCGCTTACAATCTCAATATCCCCTTCCAGGTCTGTTCTTAATATTTTTATACCTCTATCGCTAAATAATCTGATTACCTCCTCCCTCGGATGCCCGTAGCTGTTTTTCCCGACGGAAACTACTGCCAGTTCAGGTGAAACCCTATCCAGCCAGTCTGCCCTCACTGCCTCCTTACCGGCATGATGCGGTACTTTAAGCACTTCTACCTCCCTGATATTACCGTTTGCTAGTTCTTGTCCCTGTATCCGGGAATCCCCGTCCCCCGTCAGCATCACCTCAAAATCACCGTACTTAAGAATTCCTGTCAGAGAAAAAGTGTTCAGTCCCGCTCCATTGGTAGCGGCTCCCAACACGTTTAGGTTTTCAGCCAGATACTCTTTACTCGGCCAAACTATATCAAAGTACAAATCAGACATGCGAACCCTATCACCTGCCTCCACATCTTGCTGACTAATCCCGGACTCCTGCAATTTTTTCTTCAACTCATCATATCCTACTCCCTCCCCACTTACACTTACACTTACAAAGGTAGACACACTATATCTCTTTAATACATAAGACAAACCTGACATATGATCCGCTTCCGGATGTGTTAATACCATTATTTCTATTCTTTGGTCATAAAAAGGCATGTGCCGGGAGAGACATCCGGATACTTCCGTTCCGGGCCCCCCGTCTACAAGTATTTGGGTTGTTTTGAGGGTAATCAGTATCGCGTCTCCCTGACCTACGTTGCAAAACACTACATGGAGTTTATTGTCCGGGAGCACAAAAACTGCTGCCCATATGGCTGCTGCAGCCAGGATCAGTATTTTATTGACTCTTTTTATCAATTTGGGTGTTCAATTAATTATTTTTTCTTCTGAAGTATCGTAAAACCAGCCAGACCGCCAGATAGTAACCGGCTACCCATCCCCAACTTATCTTACCCAACTCCCACATCACCCATTTACGGCTGCTGGCCTCCCCCACAAACCATGTCATCCACCTGAGAAAGGGCCAGGCACAAAGCGCAACCAACCTTCCACCGTCTCTCCAAAACAGGCCAACTCCCAGGGCAAATCCCACAATTTGCATGGAAATAGGCACCGTCCATAATACTGCCGTATTAACCAGCGGTGAAACCCAACTCAAACCTCCGAAATAGTGCAGTATCAAGGGTACCGTCAGCATCTGCGCCGCCATTGTGGTCTTCAAATCCCCTGCCAGAAGTGGAATTAATCCTTTTTTTGACGGATAAATTTCAGCAGTAAACCACCCGCCCGTCCATATCAGCCCGGCAGTGGCTGCTAGAGATAATTGAAATCCGATATCATTAATCCACCCGGGATTCCAAAACAGCATCAGCCAGACCGCTACAGCCAGTGTCCGCGCAGCGAAGGCTTTTCTTCCCGCGCTCTGTCCTGCCAATACTGCCGTGCCCATTACCGCAGCCCTCACTACCGCAGCTTCGCCTCCCGCCAGCCCTGTGTATGTCCATATTCCCAGGATTGCCAGCCATCGACCCCGGTTTACCCCCAATAATGCTGTCGCGGCGGGCATAATCCATCCGGCCACCACCGCTACGTTGTATCCGGACGCTGCTACTACATGAGTCAAACCGGCACGCTTGAATTCCTCTTCTCCCCGCCGGCTTAAGACTTCTGAGCCTCCCAGCACGATCCCCGAAGCCAGCGCTCCCTCATCTCCCGGAATAAACCTCATGATCAAAGATTGCATTTTATGTCTCCAGTCTCTAAGTAAATATCTCCCTTGGTGTTTTTCTACCTTCCAACTCTCCGCTTCCAGCGTGTTGCCTTGGACAACCCCTTGTACCGTCAAAATATCGCCGTATTCTAAGTTTTTTCCTCCCGCCAGTGTTATTTCCAGATCATCCAGCCTCAAATCAGATTTCCCCCATTGCTGCCGCGGTATCTCTTTGACAACCAAAGTAATTCTTACCCTGTTACCATCGGTAATATGTGGTTTGCTTGCTATCATCCATCCGTATCTTACGGCCAGTATTGATAACGCAGCACTCCACCCGATCCACCTCACCAGGCTACGACCAGATCTTTTATTTGCTCCCATACCTTCGCTCCGACGATTTTTTTCTCCAGTAATTTTTCTGTGCCTGTATAGGGCCGGTTATTGACAATTTTCCCCGCCGTTACCGGCCCTACCCCCGGTAATTCCTCTAGCCGTGCCTGACTGGCCTTGTTAATATCCACTTTGCCGCTTGACACCGAATTTGATTGAACATTGGATATTGAATATTGATCATTTTTCGCGCCTTTGGCGGGAATATATATTTTCATCCCGTCTCTGATTTTTTCTGATCTATTAAGATTCATGTCTATCCAATTTGTATCCGCATCTGTCGTAATCCCTCCTGCGGACGCAATCGCCTCCTCCACCCGTGCTCCTTCCCACAGCCTGTATACACCCGAGCGGACTACTGCCCCTCCTACGTCCACTGCCAATACTGCCGATTCATTACGTAAGTTATCCGTCTCTGTGGATGAGGCACTCAAAACCTCTATCTTCGGTTCCGAATTATTGCCGGTCCTCAACCAAAACACTCCGGCCCCTAAAAGCACTATCCCTGCCAACCCTGCCGCGACGGCCCCTTTCCTCTCTTCCCACCAGGCAGGGTCTGATAAAAGCATGACGGTCGGACTCAAACACCGACGATATTAATTATCTTTCCGGGAATAAATATTATTTTATACATTTCAGGTAATTTGACCTTTACCTTTTCCCTTTCCAATACTATTTTTTCAATGTAATTCCGATCGTTTGTCTTTTCTCCGGGTATCTCCACCCTGTCTCTCAACTTCCCATTTATCTGTACAACTACTGTTACATTTTCTTCTGGTGTTACACTGGCATCAGCCTTGGGCCAGCTTTGTAAATGTACTGATGTAAATTCATTTTTATTTAAATTATCTTGGTTCGCAGTCGTTTCCCTCAAGCGCTGATATGTCTCTTCTGCCAGAAAAGGTGCCATCGGAGCCAGTATTTTTATGTAAATTTCCAGTCCATCCAGCCCCATATCGTCCTTATGATCCATCCACCAATTGGTGTATTCCATCATGGCCGCCACGGCGGTATTAAACTTCATTTCTTCCAGATCCTTATCGATCCTAACGATCAGGCGGTTTATCCTGGCCCACGCCTGGTTCGAGCCGGTCTTTCGCCTGGACGAGAGTGTATCTTCCGCCAATACCCGTACCCGCTTCAGATACCGGTTTACCCCTTCCACCCCCTCCCAGCTCCAGGAAACCATTTGCTCAAAAGGGCCGATAAACATCTCGTACATCCGTAAAGTATCTGCCCCGTACTTGTTTACCACGTCATCAGGATTAATTACATTGCCCTTGCTTTTGCTCATTTTCCGTCTGTCCGGGCCCAGTATTACACCATGACTTGTCCGTTTGTGGTAAGGCTCATCCGTCGGCACCGCTCCGATATCATACAAAAATTTATGCCAGAATCGCGAGTATAATAAGTGTAAAGTTACATGCTCCATCCCTCCGTTATACCAATCTACCGGCAGCCAGTAAGCCAATTTATCCTTGTCTGCCAGGCTCTTGTCATTATGGGGATCGCAGTACCGTAAGTAATACCAGGAAGAGCCTGCCCAATTGGGCATAGTATCCGTTTCCCGACTGGCCTTCCCGCCGCATTCCGGACATTTCGTCTCCACCCAGGAAATGACATTTGCCAAGGGCGACTCTCCGGTCTGTGTCGGCTGGTATTTTTCGACCTCCGGGAGTTTTACCGGTAAATCTTCTTCAGGCACCGGATACCACCCAGCCATACCGGCCGTAAATTCCAAATTCAATATTCTCTGTTCTAAAGTTTTTGTAAGTTCAAGAGCTTTGTGCTTATTTGGAACTTCGATATTCGCATTTCGGATTTTCTCCTGGGCTTCCCGGGTAGTAAACCAACTTTTTCCCTGCCCGGCACATTTCGGACAAAAGACCATGGGAATCGGCTCTCCCCAGTAGTGCTGCCGCGAAAATACCCAGTCCCTAAGATGAAGAGAATAGGAGAGTTTTCCAGCCCCTTTCTCCTCCAGCCACCCCAAAATCCTGGCTGCAGCCTCACCGGTTTCCAGTCCTTGTATCAATTCAGAGTTCATTGCTTTTCCTTCGCCCTCATAGGCTTCATGTGATACATCGCCCCCTGCTACCACTTGCCTGATCGGTAGATTGTGCTTGTGCGCAAACTTAAAATCCCGTTCGTCATGCGCCGGCACACCCATAATTGCCCCGGTGCCCACGTCGGTCATCACATAATCGCATACCCAGACAGGAATTTTTTCGCCGTTTACGGGATTCAGGGCTTTAAACCCGGTTTCCATCCCGGTTTTTTCTTTTTCCTGTTTCCTGGACCTCTCACTCATTCTCATCACTTTCCTTACATACTCAAAAACCTGTTCTTTTTTACTCCGGTTTTGTACCCAAGGCAGCGACTCGGCATACTCCGGAGCGACAGCCAGGTATGTCACACCGTAAATAGTTTCCGGTCTGGTGGTAAACACTTCAACATCATGGTCTGATTCAGCTATCTGGAATTTAATCAAAGCTCCCGCTTTCCTGCCTATCCAGTTAATCTGCTGATGTTTGATATCTTCCCTGTAATCGACTTTCTCCAAATCCGAAATCAATCGGTCGGCATACTGTGTGATCCTTAAAAGCCATTGTTTTTGCAGCCTTCTTTCCGTTTCGGTCCCGCATCGTTCACATTTGCCGTCTATCACTTCTTCATTCGCCAGATTGATCTTGCAGGACGGGCACCAATTTACGGCAATTTCGCTCTTATATGCCAAACCATGCTTAAACATTTGCACAAATATCCATTGTGTCCATTTGTAATATTCGGGATCAGTAGTATTTATTTCTCTGTTCCAGTCAAAAGACAAGCCCCAGGAAATTGCCTGTTCTTTAGAATTGGTAATGTTCATTGCAGTTGTCACCCGGGGGTGGATACCGGATTTCAGGGCGTAGTTCTCTGCCGGAAGCCCGAAAGCATCCCACCCGAAAGGAAAAAGTACATTTTCTCCCTGCATTCTGTGTTTCCTGGCTACGGCATCCAGGCATGTATAGCTCCTAGCGTGGCCTACATGTAGTCTCTCACCTGAAGGGTAGGGAAATTCTACCAGGATATATCTCTTTTTTCTCTTATCTTTGTCTGTGGATTTATAGATTTCATGCTTCAGCCACAGGTCCTCCCACTTTTTGTTCTCCTTTGAATTATCTATAGACATTACATTATTTTATTCTTACCCGTAGATGACTTCAAGCACTCGATTTTTGACCTGGATAATATAGTTTTATGAATTTATTACATTTCTATTATTTAGTCTGAATTTATTTGATTACTTCATTAGTATAGTTTTTTTATCTATATGATATCCCTGGCAGTCTAAAAGGGTTGATTGCTATTGTAAGAAATCAGTAAGCTTATAGTTATTAAATTGATTGATATTTGTAAGAACAAATATTAACTTGGTGTAAATTGTGAAACTTTGCTAATCTACCAGATTTTAATATTACAGTGCTACAGCCATAGATAGAGGCAAAATGCTTATACTTATAGTCTTTTGTGTATTTTTATTTTCATCATTGATTTTCACTTGTAATTGTCATATATTACACTGAAATCAGTATAATATTATTATCATATAGTATAAATAAAATTATTACATAAAATGACTACTCCTTCTACCCCATACGCAGGCCAACTTTTGAGTGATTACAGGGAATTTCTCATATCAAGGCAGGTATCCCCCAACACACTAAAAAACTACCTTTCAGATCTACGGATATTTTTTTTCTTCTTAAACTCTTTGGCTCTCCCCGTTGAAAGCGGCCGATTAAATGTTATTTTTACCCCGGAGGTATTATCTCAATTCTCCCAATATCTCTCCACTATCAACCCCGCGGCTACTGTAAAACGCCGGCTTTCTTCACTTCGAAAATTTCAAGAATACGCACACCAAAACCAACTACTGGCCTCACCTGAAACATCTTTCTCGGCTGACGAATCTGCTGTTACTGCCGCTTTACCTGACGGGACGGACCCTCTACCTACCCCGGTAATTCAGCCAGTGGAACCATATTCTCCTCCGGTCATGGACGTACCCCAATCGCCGGATCATTCCGTGACTACCTTTCCCCCCGTCGGCAGCGAGCAGGAAAATCCTCCTACTCAAATAAACCCCTACATCATGTATGCTCCCCCCGCTTCTGTCACAGAATCACCCCCGTCGGTTTCCGATAACCACACATCCAGACCTTCTGACCTTATCCGACGTCTTCCGGACAATTTTGTTTCTTCAATGGTTACTTCTCAACGCAGTACAAAAATTTGGTATTACTTTTTGCCTGTAGTATCTTTTATCCTGGCTTTCCTGATTACTTACATCGTTTCCCTAGCTTCTTCTTCCGATTCTTCACCTCTCAGTCTGTATCGCTCGGTACAGGCTTTAGCCTCAAATCTATAAAAATAACTGTATTATAGGAAAGTCATATTATGAGTAATCTTTTCCAAATAGCCGTTACAGGGGTTTACAGCGGGTCAATAATTATTGGCTTTAACGAAAAATTTACTTTCAGATCTTCCACAAATTCGTGGTAGTTTTTCCACTTGTTTCCATATAACTTTTCAAACAG
This sequence comes from Candidatus Amesbacteria bacterium GW2011_GWC1_47_15, assembly GCA_001001375.1. Taxonomy (GTDB): domain Bacteria; phylum Patescibacteriota; class Microgenomatia; order CAZETR01; family Amesbacteraceae; genus GWC1-47-15. Next base: position 10,525 of record LCNU01000017.1, read on the forward strand.
AGATAACAGATAGTTTGTCGTCAGCCACTCCGAATTAACAGAGTACACAAAATTTCTATAACTTGAGTACATATATTCCTCACTCCTGATTCCGGTAATTGTTTCTACTGGGCCAAACCTTTGGACTTTCCTCCTTCCGGAGTTTCGATGTATAAACCGGCTCAGATGTATGATTTGTTCTTCAGAGTCCACTTTCACTGCCCGATACCCGTTTTCAAACAAAGTGCCGCTTCTGTGATATTTCATATTATAGTGCATAACATAATTTGTTCCGACCCTTCTCATCAACTTAGTCATTCCATCGGCATTAATTTGTCTTATCAGCAGGTGAATATGATCCGGCATCAGGCAAAATGCCAGTAAAAATACTTCCCCGTTCAAACTCATTTCCTGCTTATGCCGTACAATATACGGTCTTTCGGTTTTAAATCTCGTGTTCGAGTCCGTTTTGTATGGTGTCAAATATCTTTCCAGTTGATTTAAATAGAATTCAAAATCCTCCTCATCCCTGAATAACTCTTTCCTATCCAGTCCTCTGATATATATATAGTATATTCCCCCCTCTACATATTCCTTTATCCTGTTTTTACTGGGCATTATTAATGATAATACAAGGGTCAGACCCGGAGCGCAATAGGTCAAACCCTATCCATTTTCTCTATTGACTCTGATTACCAATTATAAATATTATATAAGTAAATGAAAACGGTCCTGCCTTTACAAAAAATTGCCTTCTTCATAATCCTGGGGACTATCCTGCTTCTCCCTTTATTTTTTTTACCTGTTACTTCCGAATACTATGATTTCAATAAAAACGCTCTTCTGATAATCAGTTCTTCCCTGCTATTAATAATTCTGACGGTTTCCTTTGTTGCCGATAAACAAGTCAGAATAGTCAGAAGTCCGCTGACCATGCCGTTGTTTTTCCTCCTGGCCGCTTGGGTGGTTTCCGCATTTCTCAGGACACCAAATAGATTTGATGCATTTTTTGATCCTGGACAAACCGGAACCGTCATCGCTTTGGTTATTTTCTTCTATTCAGCTATAAATCTGGTCCGCAGTAAACGGGAATTGGAACTTTTGGCCTTGTTTACAGTCCTATCAGGGGTACTTCTTTCTGTCTTGGGTATTCTGTGGGCTTCAAACCTCCTTCCTCAAGTACTCCCTTGGGAATTCCTGAAATCTCCGGTCTGGTCTCCGACGGGCAGCCCTATTACTTCCATGGTATTTATCTTAAGCCTTATCCCGTTCCTGATCATCATGCTCGTCAGGGAAAAACCGGGTACCAAAAAGGCTTTGGGTATATTAGTTGCAATACTGCTTACCGTCTTGTCTTCCGGATTGATTGCCTACCGCATATTCAAACCTGGTAGTGCTTTCCGCCCCGTGTTTTTATCCCAAAATACAAGTTGGGCGATCGCCATGAGAGCTTTGGAAGTATCCCCACTTTTTGGTACCGGTCCGGCTACATATGTCTCCAGTTTTACGCGTTTCCGTCCCATCAGCTACAACCTTACCCCCACCTGGGCGTTAAGGTTCACCAGCAGCAGCAATTATTACCTGCAGCTGCTTACTACCGTCGGACTCACCGGCCTGGTAGTTTACCTCTTCCTCGTTTACAAAACTGTCCAATTATTTAGTCGGGCTCTTCGCTCCTCTTCGGAATCACCCGTCAAGCTTCTTGCCATCACCTCCACCTCCACAGCACTGATCTTATTTGCTCTCCAGTTATTCCTCTATCCTACATTATCCCTGCTGTTCCTTCTGATTGCGATGCTGGTTATCGCCACTTTAGCCTTCAAACATCTGGGTTCATCGCTGGTTCACGAGGCCAACATCGATATCGTAGCCGCCTCAGATACCGGTGCACGGACGCCTATTCTTCCCTGGGTATTCCTGGGTGGGGCCGTTCTCTTTCTCGTTCCTGCACTCTATCAGTTTGGCAGAGTATACGCTGCCGAAACCTTATTCAGTAAAGCTCTGGTTTTCGCCGCGGCAAACGAAGGCCGCCAGACATACGATACTCTGATTTCCGCAATGAGGCTCAACCCATATAAAGACAGCTATCGTTTGGCATACTCTCAGACCAATCTCCTTTTGGCTAATTCTGCTGCCACCAAAAAGGATCTGACGGCAGACGAACGCAATACCATAACTCAACTCATTCAGCAAAGTATTCGTGAGGCCAAAAATGCAGTTGCCGTCAACCCCAACAAGGCCTCTAACCTGGAAAATCTGGCCGCCGTCTACCGCAATCTTTTAAACCTCGCAGAGGGTGCAGACGTCTGGGCTTTGGCCTCCTACCGTCAGGCTGCGGTACTGGACCCCGTAAATCCAAATATCACTATCAATATGGGGGGTATACTTTATGCCCAGAAAAATTATGACGAGGCTATCCGTTTATTCCAACATGCTGTAGACCTCAAACCGAATCATGCCAATGCTTACTACAACCTGTCCGCCGCTTACCGCGAAAAAGGCGATTTCAAAAATGCCCTTGTAAATATGCAATCGGTAGTCGGATTGATAGACAGAAACAGTCCCGATTACGAAAGAGCCGTTTCCGAGCTGGAAGAATTGCGCCGCCGTGCCGGGGAGACTACTGCTGCCCAACCACAAGGCCCCCTCCCTGCGGGTACGGAACTGGAAGGCCCGTCTCCTTTGCCTTCTCCCATCATCAGCCCTCCTATTGAACTTCCCGAAGAACTCGGCCCTGAAACCACTTCATCTCCTGCTCCCACGACAGGTACTCCCACCCCTGCACCCACCACCACTCCCACAGTACAATAATC
>LCNU01000018.1:0-19614 GCA_001001375.1 Candidatus Amesbacteria bacterium GW2011_GWC1_47_15
GTCTTCCATCCAGGGTACATTCATGAAACTGAACGTACCAGGGCTGCTTCATCTTAAGAACTTTACAGTTTTTCTCACCTACCTATTAGGCTCCAAAACCACCATGCCCGAGGTTTTCTTCCAGCTTCATTCAATAACAGAACTGCACTTTCATAAAGTTGCTCCGCCCCTTGTTCACCACAATAATCAGCTAGTTGTTGAGCAACAATTTCTGCCTGTTCCCTGTCACCGGTTAATATGGAAGCCTTAATCAATTTTATCCTATTCCCCAACCAATCAGGATTCTGACTACCAACTATCTGCTCAGTCATATGAAAGCAACTTAGCGTAAGCAAAATAGGTTCCAAGGCTCAATCCTTTCTCAACCTTAAAACCCGGATCCCCTGAGTCGTCAATGAACACCAACATAACCCAATTCTACTCCAACCATCTAATTATACCTCTGCGCCTCAACCTCAATTTCAAATATAATATTCCAACTTACTCCCAGCGCCCGGTATCTTTTGGATCAAATAACCCGTCCTTATCATACGGCTTTCGGGAAATTAACCTGTCACACTCCTTCTGTAACGGACAATCGGCATGTCTTTTTTGATTGCACCCCTGACTTCCGATATTCCATAAGCTTTCAGAAATTCTGCGGAGTTGCCAGCCATGTTCGCTGCTTATCAGTCCGAGTGTCCTGCCCACCAGAGTCGTGATTTGATGTGCATTCTCCGGCCGATCTAGTTTCACGGCTCCGGTCTGGATTAGCACTCTGGTCACCTGGAAATCTACCGGTACCCCCCCTCCATTTGAATTATTAAACTTATACAGACCATATTGATTCATCCATTGAACCACGAGTGTGGCTATTTTTGGGCCATACCTGGTAAATGTTCCATTTTTCTTCTTTTCCATCGTTTTTGCACGTGGTCGAACAACCAAAGCCTGAACAATCTTCTCCATGTTACGATCATGTTTATTAAAAAAATTTCTTATATCACCCCCAAATTTCCGTTCCAATAGTTTGAGGTTATAAGGCCACTCCGAAACAACCCTCCTGTTATATCCTGCCGGCCGGAAAAACTCCGTACAACCAGCCATTATCTCCTCATCACTCTTATTCATTGCCTCCTTTGGATCAAATATCCAGGAGTACTCAAACAAGTATCTGGTATTTGCTATACGCTCGAATAATCTCTCTGTATCATCACCGAATACGAACGCCGTGGTCAAAAACAGTGCATTCGATGCAAACGCCGGCCTAATGATCCGTTCACCGTACCCTTTTACCATTTCAATGAATGTCTTCTCCGGTCGAAAAACGCCCTTGGAAAATAACTTCTGCCGGTTGTCCATAGCTATCAAGGCCTTCTCAACAACTTCAGTAGTCCTTTGTAAGTCAACCTCAATCCCCATCGTCTCTGAATTTTACCATTGCCCCCAATTTTCACCGATCCTGCAAAGCAAAAGTCCTATAACTTTAATTATTTCCTGTTAAGGGATAAAATATGGATATCCCTACTTCCAGGGAACCAAGCATGGAATTCGATAATAACATAAACACATATATGTCAAAAATAATTGCCCCTAAGTTTTAAAAAAACCCTATATGATCTTAACCGAAAAATGGGCAAATTCCCATATAACCGGCCTGAACGAACTCCCGGATAACGCAGCACTTATAGCTGCCAATCACCCTTTCCTGTTGTGTCTGGCGCCCTCCATCCTGGCGCTCGCATGTAAATTCCCCGATGTGCGCATTGTCTCAGACGCCGGTCTGGTTTCCTGGCTTAAAGTTATGGGAATAGCGACTATTCCGGTAAATACCAAGTCCAACTTAAAACATGCCTGCAGTAAATCAGCCTTTCTAAAAATGAAGGTTACAGACTGTATATTCCGATTTATAGGTACAAAATATGATGAGATTGACAATCGCTCACTGCCGGGTAGAATTTCTTCCGGCCTTGCAGATGGTAATAGTATCTTTATCGCACCCTCCGGCCAGGGGCATCCTGACGCCGTCTGGCGGCCGGGCATTGGTTATGCGATCCAGGAAATTGTTGCTTCCGGTCAAAACCCCGTCCTTTCTTTCCTGCTGATTCAAAATAAAATTCCATGGCACGGAAATATCACTCTTGTCGAACCTCTCAACAATGTACTAGACCGCTGTAGAATTGATCCGAAACTTGTTCCTGCTAAAGAAATTGCTGCAGGTCTACAACGCTTTTTTAATATCCTCTCTTGAAAATTCTTCCTTTTTTCATCAATTGATATATTATTAATTTAATAACCCTAAAGAAAACACAAATTATTCATTTAAGTAAAAGGTCAGGTTTTACTTTGATTGAGGTCCTCGTCGCAATCGGCGTTCTGGCCGTACTTTCCGCCGGGACAATGTATATTATCAATCCCTCTGAAAAAATCGCTTCTTCCAGGGATACTGTCAAAAAATCTCACATTTCCCAAATCGGCCGTGCTCTAAAAAGTTTCAGCATAAGCAGCAATGGCGCGTTTCCGGCGCCATCCCTAATCTCATCCGCCCTAGTAGATACCGGAGAAATGCTGTCATTTCCCAATAACCCTTCTACCAAATCATTCAACTGCTCATCTGCTGCCGGCCAGGGAGCAGTCTTGACTAACGGTTACTGCTACAATACCACGGACCCGAGTGCAAATCCCCGGGGTGCGGTCATTTATGCCCCTTTGGAATCCGCCTCCAATACAAAAAACTGTTCGCCTCCGGCTGTGGCCTGGTATATCTGGTCGGCAATTCCGGGAACAAGCGGAATCGACTGTACCGGCAATGAATACACCTACTATCTTTATTCCGCCTCCGAGCTCTACTCCCACGCCTGTCACCTGCGCCAGCCAGGGAGGAACCTGCTTCACTTCCTGCCCCATCGGTCGTAACGACATCGGTAAATTGAATTGTACCGGCACAACCACTTGCTGCAAATAGGTTTGATATTTTATATCATCTCCACAAGTTGTCATTCTATAATTCTTAACTTATAGTTCACTTTGGATGTTCATCAAGACTGCCCTGCTGGTGTCCACGCTTCTATCATCTTTCTCCTCCCGATATACCCTACCCCGAATTACCCCCACGATCACCCCGCTCCCTTCACCTACACTTATTCTTACCTCTGCACTTACCCCATCCCCAACTCCCACTCCTGTGATTACCACGCTCAATATACCGACATACCTGTTAATCGCGGTCAACGATTACCGCCGGTCTCAAAATCTTTCGGAAGTCACCAGTGAACCATATACCTGCAATTTCGCCAAAGTCAGAGCCGGGGAAATCTCTGTCAGTTTCAACCACGATGGTTTCCGGTCCCGTATAGACAGCCGCACCTTGCCTTATCCATCGTATTCACGCATCACCGAAAACATTGCTTTAAACAGCAGTTACAAAGCTGTAGTACCCGGCTGGATCAATTCCCCCGGCCATGCAGCCAATATGCAGGCCGACACCCCCTTCGTCTGCATCCAAAAATACGGCAATTACTACGCTTACGAGGGCTGGAAACCCTAGCTCAATTTTACTTCCGGCGGCCGGTTTGAGCACCTTCCGAAGTCATCTCTTTCTGAATTCCTTCCCGCCATTTCCATTCCTTTCTAAGTTCTTCCAGAAATTCATTTTTTCCGTATTCTCCTTCCCCCTCAACAGCTTTTCTCGCCTTAGCTACAATTTCCCTGGCCCGATAGCCCATTGTCTCATTTTCGCTAAAACTGATCTTATCCAACACCCTCACCGGTGCTTCCTGTGGAGATAAATACCCATACAAAATATTGAATCTGTGTTTTTGCACACCCAGAATTAAACCTGCCAGTTCATCTTCTTCCAATCTATTCGGTCCTTTTCTGTATAAAACATTTCTGCACGCTTCAAGTACAATGGCATACGTTTGCAAACCATCTTCTTGAGAAGGCCGGTTTCCCGGCAACAGCCCTCGGTATAAAATTTCACTAAACCGGGCTACATACTTATTATAAAGCCCTACTGTCATTATTCAGTATTATATGTCGTTTTACTAATAATGCCAAGCCAGGCCAGAATCTGCGGCAAATGCTCGTCCCGATAGTGGCGGATATCTTCATCAATGATCCCGGAAGGCGTCAAATCGGAGCCTTCAAATACAGGCTCTTGCCACTTCTCCTCCGGTACAGCCAGATACACACCCAAAAGGGCAATCCCCACCGCTTCAAATTCCGCCTCCCGACCTTCCCACTCCATGCCCCCCCGTTTTTTTACCGCCTGCTGGTTAAAATCCTCCTGTTCCTCCAATTTCGTCGTCTTCCCCTGCAAAAAATCCTCAAGCGTCCGGGCAGTTAAGTCGTCCCAGCCGGAGATATGGGCCATCAGCTCCTGTATCCCCCATTCCCCCACCAACTTCTCATCCCGCTTTTCAGGCAGAATCTGCCGCACAGCCATTACCAGGCCGTACCTGGCTGCCCTGAACTGCGTGATCTGCTCCCTTCTCTCCATTTTCGTACCCAGGATTATACAACATTCGGAAATTGACTCATAGTATAGTTAAAAGTATAATCGAAAACCTATGAACAGTGAATTTGAAGATCTTAAGATCGATAACTTCCTGTTCGGCCCATACAAACCTATAGGGAACGAAGGTTGGTATTGGGCCGTTGGGAAATACAAAGGACCCTTCCGCAATACATATGACAGGACCAGGACATGCGAACTATATATAAATCCCATGCCTGGAGGCCTTGAGGTTAGCCGTTGGATATATGCCTGGTATGCCAGCACCAGAACTATTACCGCAAAAGACAAACCTGAAACCAGAGCCGCAGTCTTGTTGGGTCTTATAGCATACGCCGGTCAACATATCACACTCGGCTGGGAATATGATGTTGACGGTATCAAATTAATGGAGTTGCCCCATGCAGAATCTGACCCTTTGTACAAGGGAAAATTCCAGCATGGATACTGCCAGGCGTCTTTTCACCGGGGACATGACCGATTTTGGCGCGAAACGGCTTATGTCAGCTATGCCCCCGAAGGTCCCTGTTCCGCGGGTCGGATAAAACAAATTATAAACGGGGTAAATGAGACCCACAAAAGCCAGGGGGATGACGCGATGGCAAAATTTCTCTACGGCAAACCAGATGAATATATCCTCTCACGGCAGGAACAAGAAGCTATAAATTTTGAAGTATTAAAAATTAATCTGGAAATATAGAATTTTAAACCGCCCTTACTTCCCCACCCCCACAAATTCCAACATTGCCCTGACTTCCCGTCGGCGGCAACCGCAAAACCGCTGCCTATATTGGCCATTATCGGAATCTCCTGGGTGGTTATCCTGCTCATCACTATATCGCTAGGAACCCGTTACGCTCCGGAATAACCCGAAATCCCGCCCCAATGCCGTCCCCCAATTACCGGCTATATCGTGATTATCACCGATATAAGAATAAAAATTGTGCTCTACACCCTTTTTTTCAAATCTGGCCGCCAGTGCCATTCCCCATTCAAACGGCACAGATTCATCTGCTGTCCCGTGCTGGATATTTAGCGACACTTTTACCAGTGCCGTGTTGGCAAGTGAAGAAACTTGGGAATATTCTTCCGGTTTAAAATTTTCCGCCAGTTCCCGTTGTCTTCTTTCCAGTCGGGCGGTCCTCGTCGGATCCGCTATATTCCCCCTCCTGGCAAAATACATAAAAGTCTCGGGAAATTCCGTCACGGCGGGTGCCCATAATGTGGCTGCGGCGGCGCAGTCAGGACAAATCTCCAGGACCCTCAAAGTCACATCTCCTCCCATGGAGTGGCCATACATAAATATCTGTTTTTCATTTGCCTCCGGCAGTTTCCTGATACCCGCCAGCAGGTTGAGGACGTCAACCGCGTAACTAATTCTTGACAGCAGGCCTTCGGCTTCCCCATCGGAATTGTCATGCCCCCGGTAATCGGGTTTGACGACCAAAAAACCCGCGTCGGCAAAATACGCACTGGTATTGATATATGAATTTTCGGTTGAATATACTGCCGGTTCTATATATCCGTGGTTTACCACGACCACAGGCCAGCCGCCCTCCGGTGGCGTACCTTTGGGCAGATTCATCAGGGCATATTGCTTCAATCCGTCCGATTCGAAAGATATTTTAAAAGAGGTAAAACTGGCTGTTTCCCTTACCCGATTTTCCCTGCTGATTTCGCTGTCGTAAGTCCTGGCTTTCATTCCCTCTATGGTGTAGGGATTTATCTCTTGAGCCTGTACCGTACTTTCTCCCGGAACCATCTCAGGTCTTTTTTCCCGCGGGAGAATAATTGCCATCACCGCAAAAACCGGAATTATTAACAACCACCACCATTTCCGCATACTTTATTTTAAAGTATCCCCGCAAGACTATGGATGATTTGCATTCCCTGATAAGTTGTAATAGTATCCCCTCATGGAACCGGACAATGGTCAGGCTGCCTCTGCTTCCCGGAAATGGCTTTATCTGTCTCTGGTAATTTTGCTATTAGGTCTGATTATCGCAGGTGCTTTCTTGATGGGCACCCGGCGTCCAGAAGTATTATCGAATACAGCTGCCACCCCCACCCCATCCCCTGAAATCTCCCCTACTCCCACTCCTGAAGTTACGCCGATTCTTACTCCTAAAATCACAGCCAAACCTACATCCACCCTCAAGCCTGCTCCTACAGTAACTCCGACCCCCACCACTGCCCCCGTTTCCCAAACCACAATTATCAATTCCATTGTCTCTCTGGACGGCTTCAGGGCCAATAACAACGGCGGCAATAATTCCATCGAGATCCGCGCCGGCAATGGGTCCATGGTAGGAGCACCTGCCTATGAACTGGTCATACGGGGTTTCACCGGCTTCGATATTCCCACGGCCGTCCTCTCCGGTAAGACTATCGAATCTGCTGTCCTGCGTTTGTACCAGTATAAAGTTACAGGTACCCCCTACTCCGGCGGCAACAAAATCATTGTGGACCATCTGGACTACGGAGACAGTCTGGAAGGGGCGGATTATTCCGCCACCGCCATCTCCTCCGGCATAGCCACCCTTACTGCCAACGCCGTCATCGAGTGGAAGGATGCAGAAGTCACTTCCGCACTTAAAGCGGACCTTTCTGCAGGTCATTCCCGTTCCCAATACCGACTACGCCTGTCTACGGAAACTGATGGTTCCGGCACGGAAGATGTGGCCTACTTCCATTCCTCAAATACCGGTTATACCGGCTACTCCGCCGCCTTCCGCCCCCAGCTGGTAATCAAATATCATTAACTCGCAAGATTCTCTGGTATATTTAACCCATGCCCCGCCTGCCCCGGATGCGATTGCCAAAAATCCGCATACCTAATTTGCTCCCTCTCGTGCTGGCTGCTGCAACCCTTACAGTTCTGTCTTTTTTCCTTTATCAATACCGTCAGCGGTCCATATCTCTATCCGTCTCCTGGCTTACCACTCAATCGGAACTCTCACAGTCCCGCTCTCATAACGAAAACCTGCAATCCCGCATTACAGAACTGGAATCTGAAAACCAGCGCCAAAAAAATATTGAACTTTCTAGTACCATAGATGAAATAAAAAAGACCTATGTAAAATCAGTCGCCGTCTATGAAGATCTGATTGACCTGAAAAATCCTCCTCCGCTGAAGCGAAACTTACTCAACTTTCTAAAGATATCTCTACCGAAGTCCAAAAGCAGTCAGCGGCTTCCGCCCCGGCACCCGATTCTGTTGCAGCTCCCGCAAACAACAACCCTCCCGGTACTGGTTACAGCCGTCAAACCGTCAGCTCAGACGCCGGCAGTTTTGTCGTTTCCATAGTCTCCGCGGATCTGGGTTCTACCCGGGTAATAGTGGATACCGCGTCGGACTCCGATTGCGCCAACAATTGTCCTGTATTACCCCTGGGTACTTATGTTTCTCGTTCTGGCGCTTTTGCCGGAATAAACGGCAGTTATTTTTGCCCCGCAAGTTACCCATCCTGTGTCGGAAAAACCAACTCTTTTGATCTTCTGTTAATGAACAAAAACAAGACCTATTTCAACTCTGCCAACAATGTTTATTCCGGCAATCCGGCAGTGATTTTCAGTCCCGGCTCTATCCGTTTCGTCTCAGCCGCTTCCCAATGGGGACGGGATACCGGTGTGGACGGCGTACTGTCCAATTATCCCCTGCTGGTGTCGGGAGGCAACGTGGTTTTCGGGGGCAACGATGATCCCAAACAAGGCAGTAAGGGTAATCGAAGTTTTGTCGCCAATAAAGGCAACACTGTATATATCGGCGTGGTCCACAGCGCAACTGTCTCCGAATCCGCACGAATCCTTAAAGCTCTCAGTATGGAAAATGGCCTCAATCTGGATAACGGCGGCTCTACTGCTTTATGGTCCGGCGGCTACAAAGTCGGCCCCGGCCGCGATCTCCCCAACGCAATTCTCTTTGTAAGAAGATAATTCTAATTTACCTCTCTCTTTATCAGGAAGTCAGGACAATCAGTCCTGTCACTATTGAGTGCAAATTGTTCTTGAAGTAATCAAACCCCTTATCTTTACCCGAAAGTCTGGCCCCTACTAAAATAATGTCGTCTTGTTCACCAATGCTTCCTCTATCAAAGTTAAACGTTGTATTTAAAAAGTATCTCATCCACGCTTCAGCTATCTTTCTTTCCATTGAATCCTTAATATGCCAGCCTAATTCCGTATGTTGAGATAGAATTTGATGTGTTCTGTCGGCATGGGTTTTTTCGAGTTCTTTTGCCAGTATAGAATCCCTCAGGTCGAAAGGGGTATCTGCATCTCTTATTCCTCCGTAAATATTTACCCTGCAAATATCACCTGTGTTGATCGAGAACTGCAATCCCAACCCCGGGTGCTGACCCGGCAACAACTTCACTCTGTCTTTATCTCTCAAGACCCGCCTGCGTGCAGAAATAAATTCCGGCTCGCTATCGACAAAAGCATCTATATAGCTTACCAACTTTCAGCTAATGTTCTGGTTAAGGCGCAGGTAAAATCCAGTAGCTCATAGCTATGTTTTACTATTTTATCTTCCTTCTCAGAACGGGTCATATGCGGATTTTACCATTACTTGTTTAACATATATAATTACCCCCATGAAAGAAGTAACCATCATCTTCACTCCCCATCTGGCCCAAGCTATGAACCTGGGCAGAACCGAATGTAAGTCAATGGTGACCAATGGCCGGGTTTTTTGTATAGAACCAGGGAGTCGCCATACTTCTGACGGTTGCAGGGCTTTATTAGAGTTGCGCGATGGATTTACTTTTACAGGTTGTCCCTTACGCAATGGCAGCGATAATTACGCGGCTTTTGTTCCCCGGGTACGCGATAATTTGGGGATAGAAGTCTTGGAAGGCAAGAGAGAAAAAAATACCAACCCTTGAGATTTACAATCCCATTGCATTCTCTGCCGCCAGTTGCCGGTGAAGGCCAAAGCAGAGGCCAGCCTTTATTCTACTCTTCATTTTTCATCCCGTAAAAAATTATTTTTCGTAGTTAGCAATCCAGATCAGGTAGTCCGCCCCGTCTACCTTGCCGGAATTATTAAAGTCCCCGTTTGCCGGACCGGTTACACTCTTTCCGTAATTGAAAAGCCAAATCAGATAATCCTGCCCGTCTACCTTCCCGTCCCCGTTTGCATCCCCTGGTTTACCGGCAGGGGTAGGTGTAGCGGTTTTCATAGACGTTGGTGTAAGAGTGGATGTTATAGGGACGGTGGAATAATCTCCGATTTTTACGGCTGTATCATCCTTCAGCGCGCTTACGGTCAGCGTCAGCTGTCCGGAACCGTTTGTGGTCATATTTGTACTGCTGGTTACCGTACCAGTATAAGTATTCCACCACTCGACTTTCAGACCTTTGTTAGGGGTAAAACCGCTTAAGGTAATAGTGCCGGATTGGTTGGCAATGCTTACACCGTCATACACTTTTTTCCAGGTATGATTCTTATTTTGTATCCAGATGTGTGCCCTGTTTCCCGCTTTATGAATTTGTCCCCAAACCCTCAGATTTGAGTTGGATACGGATGGTCCGGCATCTATATAACCACCCTTATTCAGAGGTACATTCTGAATAAATTTATTAAAATTTCCAAATTCATTCCTGTGATCCCATACTTCACCCGCAGTGCCACAGCCGGACCTATTCGGTTCTTTGTAAATATGGCACTTCCCCGGTCCGTCAAGCCAATACTGCTCTGTCATCCCCCCGTAATTAATTCCGCCCCATATGCTGTTGTGCAGCCACAAACCATCCGTCGCGTTATTCTGGAATAAACTGTCGGCAGAACCCGACCAGGCAGTTTCTCCGCGGATAAATGGTTTGGGAGCGCCCTGGGAGTTTAGCGTACCATCGGACTTTTTTGCGCCTCTTAAAGTACTCAAAATATATGTAAATTCCGCCTCGTCAAAAAATCCCTGATCTTCATCCCGGGCATACATATGTTGGTCCGCAAAATCAATATCCGGGTAATTGCCGTCCTTGTTGTTCCAGAGAAAGTAGGGGTAACCCTCACCGTAAAAACTGGTGGAAACCATGTGCGCATTGGGGTGGTCGTAGGTACAGTCTTTTCCTGATACGGCGATGTCAAAGACTTTACATTTCATGTATTTACCCAATTCATCTACCATAATCCAATGCAGCCCGTCCGGGTCGGAAGGACCTTCGTTCAGCAATTCCCATGAGTGAATGCTCGTAGAATAACCCCACCGAGCCTGCAGATACCGCCACCAGGCTTCATGGAGAAAACGCGTTTTGGTTTTTCCTGTAGACTCTCTGCCGTTGCCGTAAAACAAATCTCCATTCTGGCTGTAAGGAGTCGAAGACAACTGGCCATTGTACTCAAAAAACCTCCATAATAAATCATTTTTCTCAAGAATCACGGGTTTGAAAGTTAATCCTTTTTGTTCCGCATAGGCCAGTGCTTTATCAAAAGCGTACGCATTCCTCTGATTGACGTAATAATGCTGGGCTGCCCATGGTTTATACAACAGGTTTGGTCCAAATTGGCCGCCGGCTAATACTTCCTCCAGCCATACATAATCGATAAAAACATGGCCTTTACTGGCCTTGGCAGCACTTAAATAAAACGGGTTGAAATAATCCCTGTCCCCGGAATTAAAAGTGCCGCTGACTATTGTCCATCCGGTGTTCGCAGCGTCAGGGCTGTTGCTCCATCCCGCACCCGCCGCACTCGAAGCTATTACCGTCCCGCCGGGGGAAGTACAACTGCTTTGGGATGGAGCATTTGAGCTCCAATGAAGCACTTCAAACGGTCCGGAAATATCCAAAGTCCGGTAGCGCACCCGTACTCGGTAATTGGTATTCTTCTTTGCCGGAATCGGGGCGGAAGGAAAGCCGCTGGTGCCTCCTGTAAACAGGCAGGGGGTATAGTTAAAAGTGTTGCCTCCTCCGGTTGTGTCTGCGTTCAGCCACCAATAGACTTCCGACCCGGCTGCAGCAGGAGGCATTGTCAAAGCCGGATACGCATTTTTAAAATTCGGATCTCCGGGATAAGAAATACGCGGGTTCGGTTCCTGGCTTTGGTGCAGGCTATTGACTGACCGCCAAGGGCTCCAGGCTGCGCCAAACATATACTTTTGGGACAGCCAGAAACGCGAGAGCTGGATATTGTTGGCTCCCATGCCGTCGAATTCGTAAGTATTTCCCAAAATCGGGTCTGCAAAATCTATGTTGCCCGCGTTGAGGTTGAATCCCAATCCGGGAAAATATGTGCCGTCATCGAATTCAAAATAGCGCACATCGCCGGCGCTGGGTTTGACAAATCCGTGTTTACCGGACGCAACCACGCTGAAATTGACTAAGGCTGATTCTGTCGTTCCACCCGCATCCTGCACCCTGATTTTGTATTTCCAGGTACCTGTTGAATTCGGGGAAAATCTGACTTTCCATGAAAAACTCCCCGTTGATGAAGTTCCTGCCGGATAAAACCATTCCTTATTGGATTTTACCTGGTCTTGAAATTCCTGAAAATAAAACCCCGGTTGGTTATATATCTGGCCGCTCGGGGAAGTAAATATCCCGGTTACTGTTATTCCCTGACCGGCGGCGATTCCGGGCGGTGGTAAGGCTGTAAAGGGAAGATAAAAATTGGATGCAGAAGTGCCGGTAATATTAAAACTTACCTCAAATTTCTCATACCTGCCCACACTGGCTGGTTGAGTAAGATTAACGATAGACGGACCTGTCGCCCTGACAGATGAGAGTGGCAGCAGACGATGATTTACTATTACGCCCGCCAACACCAAAGTCAGAGAAAATGATACTGCAGTAGCAGCCAGGGCAGTCTTAGACATAGGGGTCAATTAAATATAACATTTCGGCTCAGGACACCTCCTTATAATCCGTAATTGCTCAGCCAAACCAGATAATCTGCCCCGTCCGCTTTACCTGAATTGTTAAAGTCCCCATTGGTTGGTCCGGATACGTTTTGTCCGTAATGGGCCAGCCAAATGAGGTAATCCAGCCCATTCACCTGTCCATCTCCGTTGGCATCACCGGGTTTGGACACCGGCAGAGTTGGTGTTTTGGTCGGCGACTTGATTGGTGTTGGTGTTTTGGTAGGGGTTATGGTAAATGCAGCTTTAATTCCTACCGCAAAAAAATGATATTTTACTGCTTCTGCCGGTGAAGTGGTCGATTTCTGTCCTGTTTCACTGGATGCGTGATGTCCTACCAAAGTCACCGGCCCGAAAACTTCTGTGACCGAGTTTTTCATATTTTGATACATAATGAGTGGGTCTATTGTGGTATATCCGGTCTCTACCTGTGGATGCCCCGGAACATAAAATAATACGTCCGCCCCACCCCCCAACTCGGTTTTAATTTGGCTCAATAAATTCTTGGATACCAATACCGGATCCCCGCCAAACCCTTCCCCTATCCCCCGTGATGAGATATTAAAATTGCCGGTGAATAATATCGCGTTAATTGTGCTTCCTTTTACTGATCCGTTAACAATACTTGCAGCCAAACCATCAGCCGAACCCATACCGAGAGTTGTCACATATGTCGGTAAAGGATTTCCCCAGGCTTGGGTAATACCGGTCAGTATTTGGACATTGTTGTCATAATGACCGGGCCCCAACAATAGCAGCAGATTTTTCTTGGCGGGATCAGGATTCAACTTCCCCGCCATCAATTTTGCCCCTTCTATAATTTTCGCGTCGTCCCCGCCGGATCCGTACATCGCTCCGTCATCAGCCTGGCTGACGGATGTAATACTGGGTCCGCCGATCGCTATGATTACCATTTGCCGGGTCGAAGGCGGAGCAAAAAAATCAATAGATAAAGGCTGGTATTTATCAGCGCCTGTGGCCGTTCCTGCTACTAATATATTTGTACCGAAAGAATTCTTGACGGCTTCAATAATTTTTGCCGGAAAACCGGAATTGGTGATCACCAGTACCGCCTTTGCCGGCTCACCCCCCATTGCGGTTTTTACCTTGGCTGCCGCCTCGGATGCCTTGCTGTACACTTCACTTTCTGCTGGCAGGACTGTCCCGAAATAATAACTGGCGGAAGCTGACTTGATATATCCTTTGGCGGTCGAAGGCAAAATTAATGCCGTCAGTATGAATGTGGCAATAAAAAGTTGTTTCATCACTACTTTCCGTAATTACTTAACCATACCAAATAATCCTGGCCATTCACAGAACCGTCGGAATTGAAGTCGCCGTCAATCGGGCCGTTATTTGAAGTTTTTCCGTAGTGTGAAAGCCAGACCAGGTAATCAAAACCGTCAACCTTCCCGTCTCCGTTGGCATCACCGGGTTTGCCCATAGGCGGGGTGGGAGGTTGCGTTGGAGTTTTTGTGGGTGACTTAATTGGAGTAGGTGTTTTAGATGGGGTTTTCGTAGGAACAGGAGCGGACCCAGTAAACCAGGAGGCAGCCATAGGGCTGGTTTTAAAAAAGTTGAGCAGCATTTGAGCTACCTTGGCTTCGGCACCGGGACCCGGATGGCCACCGTCATCTTCAAAATCTTCGCACTTCCATATCAACCCGTCCGACCGGGGTATATTATCGTCCGCCCACAAGTAAGGACCCCATACAATTACCGGAGCGTTTACATAATCAACTTCACCCGTACCAGCGGCATTGGCCACACCCATTTGATCTTGTATCAACCAGCGGAAAGCAAACCCGCTCTCATATGCCAAAGGCTCGATGCTTGAATGGGCAGATCCCACATATCCTGCGTAAATCCGGCTGGAGACATATATTACTTTTATGGCAGGATAGTCTGTTCTTAATTTTTTAACAATGTAAGCCAGGTTTGATTTCATCTCCAGCGCGTCTTCAAGCCCTGGTGTTTCAATAGTACCCCGATTAGCCTGTTTGAGCCAGACGGCCTGTACCTGGCCGTTGGATAATCCTGAAGATGAAATCCGACTGGCCAACACACTCCATGGATTTGTTCCCGGATCAGGAGTGACCCATTTGTCAGCGCTTTGCCCGCTCTGGGCGCCATTCACCGTCACCACAGCAGCCGATACCTCCGGGTCAACCTCCGCTTTGCTTTGAAAGTCAATAAATTCCTGTGATACGTTAGACATGCCAACCGAGATTAGGCCTATTTTGCCGTTGACAGGTTGTATTTGGGAAGCCGCTTCCAGGACTTTTTGGTAAAGTCCCGAAGGAACTGAATTACTGCCGTTGTCATACAACCCTCCTTCCTGGCCTTTATATGTTTGCGTCCCCGACATGTCGATCAGAGGGGTAAACCCTGTGGGAGGCAGGCTGCAGTCTTTTGCCGCGTCTACGGGCACAGTTAAAAACGCAGCCATCCCCCATAAAAATAAAATTGAAAAGATCCGCAGCCGGTTCATTTTTTACCAGTGTAGCATTTTTTAGGTCCCGTAATTGTTCAGCCAGATCAGATAATCAAGGCCGTTAACTGCCGAATCGTTGTTGAAATCCCCGTTCACCGCTCCTATCGCGGTCTGTCCGTAATGGGACAGCCAGATGAGGTAATCCAGCCCGTTCACCAGATTGTCCCCGTTGGCATCTCCCGGCTTGGCAGTGGCAGGCGTGGGTGTCTTGGTGGGGGTTTTGGTGGGTGTGGGTCCGGTATTAATCGTAATGTTGATAGTGGCGGCCAGGGAATAAGTTTTGCCGTCATTGACCCGCCATTTAAACAAATCTGTGCCTGTATATCCGGCGGCAGGGGTGTACACCCAGTCGTTGTCCGTGGCGGCTCCGGTCACGGTGCCGTGCAAAGGCTGGGTTGTGATGGAAAAGGTATACGGCCCGGGGCCGTCGGGATCATCGTAGGTAAAAATAACATCGACAGGCTTCCCCATTGTCGTGGTATATATACCGTTGGAAACAGACGGCGCCTTGTTGGTCAGACCGGTTGGTGTAGGGGTGGAGGTGGGACCGGTACCGCAACCTACGCCATTCGGCCAGATTATTTTTGAAACTGTTCCTCCGTTGCCAAACCCCGCTGCACAAGCCTCAAGTCCTGCGTTCCCTAATGTAATTGATGTAGATTCATCAGGTTTGTGGTATTCTCCTACCACTACTGGCTTACCCAAGGCAGCCCGTGCATCCAGAACTTTTTGATTAACCTGAGTTGTGGTAGAAGATTGAGTTGGACTATTTGTTTGCAGAACCATATAATCGCACCAGCCCTGAAAGCAATAATCCCATTTACCCGGGGTTTGATGGGCGGCTAAGGCTTTGGAGGTCAGACTGTCCATATGGTTTCCGATGTCCTGGATTTCCGTTGAGGTCCAATATTCATTAGCTTCTAAACCCACCACATAGCTATTCACCTTTGCATCGATTTGAGGTATAAAATTTGAAAGATCGGTTTTTATGGCGGATACCGTTTTATCTTTCCAGGTCCCCGTGTCGGAGGTCAGCCATATGACTGCTTTTATGCCCGCATTATTCAATTCGGTCAATAATGAATTAAAACCGGAAGCGTTGGAATAGAAATTAAAGCTGCTGGCAGTTACAGAAAGATAAACATGAGTATAACCCCGGCTTTTAAGTTGCGATATATAAGTAGATCTTTGCGAAGCTGTAGCCGTAGGAAGATAAGTCGTTCCACAATTATTGCCACAGGCTGGAAGTGAAAGAAAATCCGTTGCATGAGGCAGGACTCCTACTGTGCTTTCCGCATTTACCGGGCTTGAAGCCGACATAAATACCACGCCGGTAAATACAAAAACCAGTAATACGCTTTTAGTTAGATTCCATAATTTTGCACCCATATCAGATAGTCCTGGCCGTCTGCCTTGCCGTCACTATTGAAATCGCCCTTGGAAGGTCCAGAGACATTTTGGCCGTAATTAAATACCCACACCAGATAATCCGATCCATCCACTTTCCCGTCCCCGTTGGCGTCACCGGGTTTGCCGGCAGGTGGAGTGGGTGTTTTGGTAGAAGAAATCGGAGGGGTGGGTGTGGAAGTAACCGGCGGCGGCGGGTTGCTGCTGGCCTGAATAGTCACTATCAGATTATCGATATAATATAGATCCCCTACCATCATCGGCGCATCTAGGTACTTGGCCAGTTCGTTATATCCTTCTTTAAGTATAAGAGCTTTGGCCTGGAACAGGGCATGGGTTTGCTGGTACGGACTGGCTGCACCTTCGCCCTGAACTTCCCGGTTCATGGCTTCAAACCACATCGGGATATAAGCACAATACACACCACTGGTTGTAGGGCAGGCAATTCCTTTGGTAAATTGGTTGATGGCCGATTGGACCGTGGATTTTATATTTATGTTTAAATAATCTCCCAACTCCGGCGTCAGAAAAATAAAATTCCAGGCTTGAATCAAGGTGGCATAGTAATTGGCAGCGTTATTGGTTCCGGTTGTTCCAAGCGTTTGCACCAAATTGATCTGGAAATTATTTTTACGCTCGGTCAATAAAGAGCCTAGCGTGGTTTCATACGGCCCATATACACTTGAGGGTTGACCCGCTAATTTTGCCAGCTCTACATAACCTTTGTATCCTGCTATCAAACCATTCACTGCCTGAGGCCACATCGCAGGACAATTCGGTGAGCAATATGCCGGCCGGCCGGCTGATAATTTACTTTTCGCGGAATTAAAAATAGTCGCAGCCTGACTCGGATTCTCTTTGGCATAAAGCCACATTGCGTACATTTGTTGCGGCGGCCAGTTCCACATCCCTTCCCAAATAGTCGAAGTAGAAGGGCCTTTTGTGGCAATAATTGCCCCCATACCCGGAGGGTACGAAAAACTGTCCCGGAATTTGCCGTCCTTCCAACCAATATGGCTGTACTGGTACGGTGGGAAAACATTAAATTCGTTCGTCAAATAAGTTTTTACCTGAGTTTTTAATCCGGCCGAAAGATATGGCAACGCCCGGGTCAGGACATAATGGATGTCCCCCGGCGCATGCCAATAATCTAAAAGCTGGTCCCCCAATTTAGACTGCATATGCTGGTCAAAATTACCCACTATCCCATAACCCGGCTTTAAGTGTCCCGCATTAATCATCTTCTGCACTTCACTTTCCAGAATATTGACTAGCTGGGATATGGGCGGTGTACCGGCCGGCTCACCCAATGAAGTCGGCGCAACCGCGTCTGACATTGGTGCATCTGCTCCTAACCCATTCGGCGCAAAGGCTATCAGTGCATTACTTCTGATCACATACATCTTGCCGTCATAAATTGTCGGTCCGAGATTATCACCGTGAGACATGTAAAATCTGCCTCCACCGTCACTTGCGGAAGGGTCATTCCAGAAGAATTTTTTTGCCTGCTCAAAATAATTGGTAGGGAGATCGCCGCTATTTTCGCCGATTTTGCCAGTTAGATGTCGCCACTGTCTTGAGGTGTCTAATAAAGGATAAGCCGTATTGGATTTGGATATATCCGTACTCCCAACAAATCTGTCGCAACATAAATTCCAATAAATATATCTTCCA
Organism: Candidatus Amesbacteria bacterium GW2011_GWC1_47_15; assembly: GCA_001001375.1. GTDB lineage: Bacteria > Patescibacteriota > Microgenomatia > CAZETR01 > Amesbacteraceae > GWC1-47-15. The sequence continues at coordinate 17,930 of LCNU01000018.1, forward strand.
CCTCCCGAAAGACCGGTATATTCATCTAAAGGCCAGGCCAGACTTTGCCCGAAATGTTTTGACACAACTAAACTTAAGTAACTGCTGCCATATTCCCATCCTGTTGCCCTGGAACCGGGAAAAGCATCGTTTTGGAATAACGGTGTACGGAAATACAGGATGTTTTGACTGTTGTAACCACTTAATACCGGTGGGTATGCAGTTACCCAATCTTGTACTGAACGCAGGACGGGTACGGCGTCGGTTTTGCCGTCATTATCGATGTCAAAATTTATCTCCACCCCATTCGTTTGATTTAAGATAAACACATTACGTTGGTGAGGATTATTCTCAAAATAATTTGGTATTGTTGTAGGCATATTAGGATTGGTTTTTACATCGGCCACCTTGGTTTGAGAACCGATGGTATGGGTAACAACTTGACCGGCGGGGTTGTCCGAGTTGGAACCGCCGATAATCGTATCCCTCTCGTACCCAAAATCCTTGCCTCCGGTGAAATCATTCGAAGTATTTCTCTGCTCCTCGGTCCGGGTAAATATTACTTTGTCGTTATATATCACCGGCCACCAGGAAATAAAACCCATACCGGGAAGTTTGACTTTCCAGGATAATGCACCGCCGGTTGTCAACGCATAGGCATTCCCGTCCTGAGCCCCGAAGAATATCTTACTGTTTGCATAAGCTGCCGAAAAAAGTATCGGTCCTGTTCCTTCAATTTTATATTTCCATTTTTTAGCACCTGTCGCGGCATCCAGAGCGTACATATTTCCATCGCGGCTACCTGCAAATATTGTATTTTCGGCAAATAAGGGACTGGTGGAAAAACCGGCCCCGCCTTCTGGGGATGCATCAAAGACCCATTTTTTTGTACCGTTTAAGACATTTATGGCATGTACCTTCCGGTCTAATCCCGCTGCGTACAATATCCCGGCATGATAAGTCGGTGAATGCCCGATCGGCATTTCAGTGATATACACCCATTTCTGCGCCCCGGTATCGGCATCAAATGCATATACTCCCCTGGCAGTAGACAGGAATACCATATTTTCCGCTCCCACGGGTTGTACTTTTTGGGAGACATACGGCACTATTCGCTTCACCCATAGGGCTTTAAGTGCTCCTCCAGCTTCGTTGGATGTCCAGGAAGTACGTTGAGCATTAGCTCCTGCTGTTGCCCACGGAATATCCCCGGCTACCTGGGCATGCACCCCTCCGGCAGTCACCAAAATCAATACGGCTATAATCAGTCCAAGCGTCCGTTTGGAAGTAATCATCCTCTTTAAAGTTCTTTAAGTACCGTAATTACTTAACCATACCAAATAATCCTGACCGTTCACAGAACCGTCGGAATTAAAGTCGCCGTCAATCGGGCCGTTATTTGATGTTTGTCCGTAGTGTGAAAGCCAGACCAGGTAATCAAAACCGTCAACCTTCCCGTCTCCGTTGGCATCACCGGGTTTGCCCGCCGGAATTGTAGGTGTAAGCGTGGGTTGAGGAGGAGTGGATGTCTTTGTCGGGGTTTTTGTTGGTGTTTTAGTCGGAGTTTTGGTGGGAGTCGGGGCAATACAGTTGGGGGTTATGTAATCGATGGCCGTGTACGCGGTGTAAGACCCGGTGGCATCGTCATGTCCCCTCACCCTGTATCCGTAAGTTGTCCCTTCAGAGGCGGTGGTATCCGTATATGC
>LCNU01000018.1:19719-31323 GCA_001001375.1 Candidatus Amesbacteria bacterium GW2011_GWC1_47_15
TCTTGAGAATCCCGTTTCTGGTCACTTCGCACTTCCCTGTATGGGTTCCGGCAGAATATCCGCCGATACTGAAAGCATGGCTGGTCGCGGATTGGTCCAGGGAGGATTGTTCGTAAGTCCCATCGCTGTAGGAATCCCACCGGTAGTCGGTGATTCCGCTGCCGCCGCTCACAGAACAAGTCGCGGTAGTGGCCAGTGGGGCGGTACCGCTGGATGGATTGTAGACAACGGAACAACTGATGGCCGGAGTGGGAGTAGGAGAAGGGGTAATACCTTTAAAGATTTGCTGCAGTGCATAAAATCCGGGCTTCCCTTCTAGAGCCGCATGTGTAGAATATTTTTGCGATCCGCTCGAGCCGTCTGCGGTTATGCAGGGAAGATTAGTCTTGCACGGCAGCAAATATGTATCCAAATACCACTGCTTCAGATTGGCGGCATTAAGATTAGTGGAGTTATAGATCAGGAAATCAAACCCGTGATAAAAGATGCCTGCCAATCGGGTTGAGTCTTTACGTGCATACAAGGTTTGGGTGGAATTTTTTGCCTGGGTCTGTTGGTAGGCCAGGGCTTTATCCGGTCGGGGAACAGGGTTGGAACCAATAAAATATATGCTCTGGGCACTGTCGCCGGACGGCCGGTTCACCAGATCTGACAGAGGCCAGAAATTCCCCTGGTCGTCTGTGTACGCCCCACCGTACTCTGTAAACAAATGAGGTTTGCTGACCGGAACGGCAAATAACTGATCCAGTGCATCCGATAACACTGTCATGTCCGTAGAATACTGGTTGCTCGGCCCGATAATGAAAGCATTGTCAGGGGACATTCTCCCCCAGCCGTGGTACCAATGGCTATCTGTAATGTCGCTGCTGCCGCAGATGTCTGCCAGACTGCCCGTGAAGGTCGAGGTAGGCGTTTGACTGAAGCTCATACAGCCCGCGTCGTTTAAATAATAATGCCGGGCATCGGTTTCTGCCTTCAAACCGGAGGCTACCCGATTGAAAAAATCCCTCTTGGTATTGTTGCCCGGGTCTCCCAAAATATTTTCATTTCCCAGGCTCCAGATGACCACCGAAGGCCGGGAATAGTGTGTATCTATATACCGGGCATACTCTGCCTTGGTCAGATCTGAAAACCACGTTTCCCCGAAGGGCAGGTTGTGAAATCCGTCCAGCGCAAACTCGATGACTGCCAGTACCCCCTGCCGGTCGGTCTCATCCAGCCAATAGTGTGAGGGTGGGCCCAAATGAAAACGGATAGCATTGGCACCGCTTTCTTTCACTTTGGCCACGAAGTTTTTGATAAAAACAGGATCGTTTCGGACCTCACGATGGGCGACGATACTGGCCCCTTTAAGAAAGTACTTGCTCCCATTGAGGGTAAATTTTTGAGTATCGGACGAAATCCCAAAGGATCTGAACCCGAAATTCATTACGGTCTGGTCCACAGAAATCCCCGAGCGGATCAGTGTAGTGCGGATGGTATATAAATTCGGGTTTTCCGGACTCCACTTAAGCACTCCCGGAACGCTGCTGATATTCCAGGATTTGGTTGTTTTACCACCGGCACCCAGCGTAAAGGCAGCCGATGTACCGCTTCCTACCACCATCCCCGTGCTGCTCACCACTTCTGCTTTGAGGGTCATGCTGCTGCTCGCTGTACTGTAATTTGTCACCACTGCGCTCAGGCTGACGCTGGCATTGTCCGGGGTATATGCTTTGACCAGATTTATTTTGTTTTTATCGGACACTGTAAGCTTGGCATCCCCGTATATCCCGCCGTGGGTCCTGTCCTGATAGCTGGCAGGCAGCATTTTGTTCTGATACTCCGCCATATCAATTATCCGGATGGCCAGTTTATTCGTCTGCCCGGAAACAGTCAAATCATGTATGGGAAATTCAAAAGGATCCGTGGAACCTATATGAAACCCCGCGAACTTGTCGTTGACATACACCTCTGCTGCTGCTGATATCCGGTCAAAATTCAGGCTGATTGCCTTACCTGCGGTATCAGCCGGCAGCACAAACTTAGTGACATAAACAACCGATCCGGTAAAACCAGGGTAAGGATTGTCTAAATAGCGAAATACAGAGGTATATGCGGGTTTGACATACCACTGGATTCCATAAGCATCTCTGCGCCAGAAACCGGGAATTTTGATGGAGGAAAACGCTGCGGTCGAACCGTCCTGCCTGATATACCAGGTGCCGTTTAAAACTGCTGTTTGACGTAAATTAGCCGTCGAAAAGCTCAAACTTAAAGCAGTTGGTATTTCTGCATATGCCGGAGACGGGTTACCCCAATACCAGAAGTATTTAAGCATATTTATGTTCCAATCTACCGGCATACCGGCACTGTCTGTCTTTGATCTGCGCCACCAAACCTTATCGCCATTAACTACTATTTCCGTAGCTCCGGTGGTGGAAAGATAATCCGAAACGTAAACGTCGGGGCCTGTCGTGGGCGGAGGGGTTTTCGTCTGGCTCCAGGATTTCGTCAACGTAGATGCGGTCCAGGTGCTCCACTGGGAAGTCGCACAATTATAAGATCGGTACCACAAATCCCCCCCTTTGACCACGATCTCCCTGGGCGATCCCGCAAAGATGTCGTAATTGACAACATCCACTCCGGTGGTCGGCGGACCCGCCGTCCCCCACATCGCGGCCAAAGTGGTATGGGTAAAGATCTTATTTCCGATATTCGCTCCCTGGATATCATCCGACCGTCGATACCAAAGATCACCACCCTTGACCACTATTTCAGTCACAAATGCTGCCAGGGACCCGCAGCCGGCAAACTGCTGGTAATTATGTACGTCAACCCCGCTGGTTGGCAATGGATGTTCCGGCGGGGAGACAGCCGCTCCCCAAGCGTCGGTCAACAGTCTGGAGTTCCAGGTCAAAGGCAGATGGTCCGCACTGCCATCGGTAGATTCCCGCCACCAGACGTTGCTTCCGGAAATAACCACTTCCCTCAATTTCCCGCCCAGTGCCACATACGCCAAGGTGTCGATAGTTGTCGCCGGCGGCGACACGATCGTCACGGCTGCCTTCTTTCTCAGGTCCTGCCGCTGCTTGACCAAAATTACCCCCGCCGCCAGACCGGCAGACAACACTATCAGTCCGAAAATGGCAGACCGTTTCACTCTATTGAGTCTAGCATTTTTTACTTGCCGTAATTGCTCAACCACACCAAATAATCCGCCCCGTCGGTCTTGCCGGAATTATTAAAGTCTCCCTTGGCCGGTCCCGTGACACTCTGGCCGTAATAGGATAGCCAAATCAGGTAATCCGCCCCGTCGACTTTCCCGTCCCCGTTGGCATCCCCCTGTTTGTTGTCTGAAACCACGGTAATACTTACCGTCGCAATATTAGAGTCAGCTTTTCCGTCATTGACCTTCCATTTAAAACTGTCTGTCCCCGTAAATCCGGGTTTCGGAGTGTAAGTGCGGTCGTTGTTGCTGCCGGACAATGTACCGTTGGCCGGCTGTTGGGTTATTGTGTAAGTATAAGGCCCCGGGCCGTCATTGTCCTCAAACTGAAGCTGGATAAACACCGCTGTTTCTTGTCCTGTCGCCACGGTTTGATTTTGGGCGATCGGAGGTTTATTGATAGCGGGCGTAGGAGTAGACGTCGGGAGTTTTGGCGTAGGGGTCAGAGTAAGCACAGGCGGGTTGGTACTTTTAACCAGATATAAGGCCAGTTCGTTCTCGAAACTTGAGGGTTTCGCCCAGGTTTGGATACCTGTACCTACTGTTTTAGTCTCCGTCATCTTGGATCCGGTGACAGTGTCCATCCAATTGAAAATATAGGTGCCGCCGGTCATTCCTGACAGGCCCGGACTTCCCCCATTCCTGGTGTACAAAATATAGCTGTACCCCGGCTCGGCAAGGACCCACTCAGTACTCCCGGCTTTTATAGTATTATTGGGAATCATAAAATTCACCCGCGTCGATTCCATGAAACCGGTCAGATTATTGCAATCACCGTATTTGGCGGGATCGTTATTAAATCCTGTTCCAGTACCTCCCATTTTATGTACCTGGACTATACTTGCACCCCCCATTATCGCCGCCCAATTTCTTTGTCTGACGATTATCCGGGAATCCAGCGCATGGTCTATGTTTTCGGCCATATTTAAAATTTTTCCTGCATTGGCGGGATTGCTCCACGCTGCATTCAGATCGGCATTCATTGTCACCGGATCCTCCTTGTTTATCTGCATCAGAAACATTTTTAGATTTGAGTCGCTGCCGAATTTAAACGCGGTTCCCGGAAGTTGATGGACACCTATGACATGGCCATTGGCATCGTTTGCCTTGATCATGGCTGCGATGTCTTTTACCTGCTGATCAGATAACCCTTCGCTGTATTCTTCTGCCACCGACCAGATTAGTAATTTTCTTGGCTGTGATGGATTGTCCTTGCGGTTTTTAAGTTTATTAACGATTTTCGGTCCGTCACCTGTCAGCCAGCCCGAAGGCATGGAGTAACCGTCATCAAAAAAGAAAAATACGATTGTCACTCCTGCATTCTCCAGTTGGTCTAAATACCCTCCCCATTCGATTAATTTGGTATCAAGTGCGGTACCTGTACCCGGGTTGCATCCCGAGCAATTATCTTTTACATAAGCCGTTATGTATGTGGTTTTTGATTTGTTTGTTATCAAAGTATTAAGACTTTGAGAGGTGTTGTGGTAAAAAAAGTCTTCAGGGTCACCTGCACCGCACAATAGTACCGGTTTTGGATATCCGTTAACTGACACACCGTTGTAGATCAGTCTTCTCGAATTCGCCGGATCTGCGATTATCTGACCTGTGACGGCCGACTGAACTTTCAATGTGTTTGTAAAAAAGAGTAAAATCAATCCGAAAAGTATGGCCGGTTTCACCAAATTAATTGTAGCATGATTTACCCGTTACTATTACAATAATTAAAGTATGGAGAAATATAAAATTTTGATTCTGGGACTGCTGATTATTATTTTTGTCCTGGCAGGGTATAGGTTTGCCTCCGGTCGTCAACTTTCATCTCTCGCTCCTTCCCCCGTCCCGGAATTGCTGTCTGATGTTACCCCCACCCGGTTTGTTGTCCCCATACCGGACAACTGGCTCACGTATATGTCTGCCGACGGCGGTTTCAGCTTCCGTTACCCCCCGGATATGGAAAAAAATGAAAATGGGGACGGATCGGTTACCTTGGTCAAATTCGGTCCTTCCCAAACAAAAGGCACGGAAGTTTACGACGGGTTAATCCTGACCTTCAAATCGGGCAGTCATGCGGAAAATTCGATAAGGGAGCTTGCCGAATCTGAAAGGCAAAAAGGCCTAAATGAACCGGCTATCGAAAAAGTGGGTGAACTGCTGGAAGTAAATTTTACCAGCCAACCTGGATGGAGTTATTCAATCACAGGTCAGGGTAATTTTGTCCATTATTTTCTTCCCCTTTCAGGCACCCGGTACCTCCAGGTAACACAATTGCTGGAAGACCCCAAATCTCAGAACTTTCATGCTATCAACGGCAACATCCTTTCCAGTTTGGAATTAAATTAGCTTACTATTCCCTCACTTCCCTGTCTTCGTCGATCAGGCGCCTCAGATACTCTGACTTGCCGATTTTTTCCTTTTCCGCTATCTTTCCCAGATAGTCCAGCTGGCTGGGAGACAAAAACATATTAAATCTCTCGCCCAGAAACTCCTTCTTGGCTTTATTGATAAAGGCCTCCACTATCTCTTCCGCGTCATATTCGCTATATCTGGCCCCGTGGAAATACCTGTTTCTTATTTTTTCCGAAAAATCCTCATACACGGACAGGCACAGCACATGCTTGCGGCTCTGCATGGCCAGGGTTGCTTCGTGTCCTAGCTGGAAATCCTCATTAGAGATCTCAATTATCGCCGCGTCGGACCAGGCAATTCCCCGACGTATTGCTTCATAATGGATCAGCCTCTCGTCTCGGAGCCGTCGTACGTCCGCCGCAGTCAACAGGTCTTTGTAGTTCCCCTTCTCGGGACTCACCAGCTCCACTCCCGACTTTTCTATTGCCTGCCGTACCAGGTCATAGTACTTCTGGTACTTCTGCTTCCCCAGATACGATGCCGTATAAAAGACTCTCATATGTACATATATACATATAACAAAAACTTGCTAAATAGGCAATATCAGGAGTATTATCCCGAAATATACATATCCTTGTGGGAATAAAGTTCTATTCTTAGCTTCTTATAGTCATATATTCTGATATCCGGATGGTGATCCAGCTCCCCTGCTATCACGGCAATCCGGTTCACCAATTTCACTGCCGCGTCGAAGTCCTCCAGAATCAGTTCCCTCACCAGTTTGCCCTTCTCCGGCTTCCAATCATCAACCATAGTTACCCCGTTCAAATCTTTTTTTGACTTCGGATTCCAATCGTCTTAATCCTTTTTTGTCCTTGGATACCAGCATCAGTACCAGAAAATCCATTTCCAGAAAATCGGGGTTGACGAAATATATTCCGGATTTATCCGCTCTTGAGGCTAGCAGGCCCTTGAGTATTTCCCGCGCTCCGTTATATTCCAGGTTTTTTCCGTTTTTTGCTCCTACCTTTAATTCATACGATTTGATGTAGTATTTTTGCATGTAATTGATACCGAAAAGAGCCATACAGTATTCATGAATATGCGTTCCTCCCGTACGTCTTATATTTGACTCCACCGCGTATACCCGCCCGTCTTTGGACACCACCAGGTCCATATCAAACACTCCCCTAACCCCGTATTCAGAAAGTTTCCTGCCGAAATTTTTGGCTGCCCTGAAAGCTGTTTTGATATATTCGCTCTCATATACATCTGGGTTAATTCCTACGCCCATGAAAGTCTTTCCGTCGCGGTCCAACACTTGCTCGCAGGCATAACTTTGTTTCACTTCACCCTCCGGGGTGATCATCATCTCCACATTTGGTGATCCCCCCATCACCGCGGTATCCGCATGGATTTTTTCTTCCACTACAATACATCCTTCAGACCAGATATCATCTTTTAATAATTCCCCCGTTTTCTCTATAAAGGTTTCCTTATCCGCGGGCAGCTTATCAGCCTCATTAAAAATAATTCCCACTCCCTGAACACCCCGGCTGTATTTAAATAAAAAATCCCGGTTTGTAACCCGGAAATAATATGCCGCTTCCAGCGCTTCTTCCCTATCGGCAGTAATAAATCCTTCCGGAATTTCGATTGAGAGTTTTGGGTCCTTGACCATCTCCCACAAATGTCGAAATCCCCTTTTGCTATGAAAATAAGTCTCAATAAACCTGTGTTCCTGCGGCAAAGTCTCAGGCAGTTGAAACTTCAGGTCTTGGGCATGAAGATATTCGGTGAGGGCGTAAAACTCTTCCGTATGCCGGTAGGGAATAATTTCTATTCCCGGATTTGTTTTTACGGCTTTAATAAATTGGGTGTTCAGACTGTTATCCGTCAAAATATTGGAGCAAATTGAGGTGGTTTTCTCTTCCGGTACCAGATTGAGAGTATTTTTCCAGCCGGCCAAACCGCAGGTGTACTCCCAATGCTGCCGGTTTATGGGTGTAGTAGAAACAATTATTTTTTCGTCTCCCCCGTATAGAAGTGAACGGTTGCCGTCCAGAGCGTCATATTGAGTCCAGTAAATCCTGTCTTTCGAGTTTAATTTCCTGTAAGACTTGTAATAAGCCTCAAGGACATTGGCAATATAAATTTGTTTCATTCCTAATATGTTAACAGCAGATTGACATCTTGTAACCGGGCCGATAATATCCCTTCAGTGGACCCTGTCTATAACCCTTCTTCAGATTATTCCCACTTGCGCCGCTCGGACAGCAGCCTTATTCGTAAGGCCGGGATGTCCGGTCTGGCTGTTTTGCTTCTTGCTGTATTAGGAGGAGGAATATACTGGTTCACCCGCCCTCCGCTGCAGGTTACCGAAGTTCTGGGAGTTGCCGCTCCTACCCCCCAACCCTCAGCTACCCCGGAACCTATCCCTACGATCACATCCACTCCCACCCGCAAACCGACGGCCAAACCTTCTGCCAAACCTACCGTCAAGCCGACCGCCAAACCCTCCGGCGCCACATCCACTCCCGCCGCCACCGCGACCCCTGCGGTTACTCCTACATCAAGTCCTACACCCACACCTTAATCCCATGTCATCTCAGGAATCACTTTTTACCCCTGAAGAATTACAAAAGATAATCGCCGCAAGGTTGATTATGGAATCTCATGCCCATCGTAATTTATCCCTGGACTGTTTAAGGCAGGCAGAAGAGGAGAAAAATCCGGAAGTATCTGAAAAGTTGAAGGTTTTAGCCCTGGCTGTATTAAAGAATGTCGACCGTAATTTAAACATCGCTTTCAGTCTGACCCAAAAAAGGACAGGCTGATGTCTACCCCCCGCATCGTTACCATCGGCGGTGGTTCGGGAGCCCCGGTTGTTGTCCGTGCTTTAGTTCAGACAGGATTTACCGATATTTGCGCCATCACAGCCGCTACAGACACCGGAGGGCGTACGGGTATCGTCCGTTCGGACGAGCGCGACCGGGTTATATCCGTATCGGATCTGCTCCGAAACCTCCTGGCTCTTATTCCTCCGCGCGAATTAGCCAGGACACAAATCCGGGCTTTTACCGATTTGATATCATTCACCGACGGTCGTAACAGAAACCTCGGGTACACCATCTATTACGCGCTGTTGGAAAAATATGACAATGATTTTCCGGCCGTGCAGAAGCACCTGGAAAACCTGCTTCAAATCAAATTCTCCGGCCTGGCAATACCTGTCACCGACAAACCCGCTAATATTTGTTTCTCTACCCAGACAGGCGCTACTTTTGTCGGCGAACACGAACTGGACCGCCAATCATTATCTACCAACACTATCACCCGTATCTGGCTTGATCACCCGGTCACTGCTACGAAACAGGCATTGGCAGCCATTGATCAAGCGAATTGGATTATTTTTTGCCCCGGCAGTCTCTATGGTTCCGTCCTTTCCAATTTCCTCCCCCGAGGTGCTACCGCAGCGCTCAAATCCTCCGCCGCCCGAAAAATTCTCATTACCAATCTAATTTCCGACCGCAACCAGACCCACAACTTTACCCCTGCGGATTACCTGCAGATATTTCAGAAGTACACCAGACTAAAAAAGCCCTTCGACTATATTATTTCCCCCCGGACCAAAACACTGGATTTTCTGGGTGCTCATCCCCAAATAGCTTCCAACTACGCCACAGAGCATTCTCACTTTCTGGGTTGGACGCCCAACCACTTCAAAAGCCTGACTCAAACAGGTATCAGGCCTGTTCTTAGTGACACATTTTCCGTTACTACTCACCTTCATAGAATCCGCCACGATCCGGTTAAACTTGCCCCTGTCTTAAAGAAAATCATACAAAATAACAACTAATATATCTTTCTGCTCCCGCAAGGTATCAATATTACTCTGGGCCGTTGACTCCGAAGAAATAACTGGATAATTTGATTGCAGGTTGTGTTTAAGGAAACGGGGTGTGATTCCCCTGCTGTGCCGCAACTGTAAGCTACAAGCGGTTGACACGCTTGTAGTAAAGCCAGAAAACTAACAGCCTCTTATTCCCGAGCAGGAACCATATGCCGTCTCCCGACATCCGCAAAGCTTTCGATACCTCACTTTACTGCGGGCTAAATTTTGATCAGGCTGTCCTGCATCTGTCCCATGATTTAGCCTCTCTTACCCTTGATAATCAATCCCGGCAGGAAAACCCGCATCCCGCTACTCCGTTTAAGTATCTTGTAAATTTCGACTCCGGTACTGTCACCTGCCCGCAATATAGCCCTGAAGATATCAGGGAATTATTCCGGCACAGCTCTGAAGCAGAAACGATCTGTCAGGAGGTTCTGAATCGGGAAAATTACTCTCAAGGTGACTTTGCATATCTTTGGATCAGCCCCGGAAATCCGGAGTCCCGCATCGGAGTCGGCCGCATTCATCAAACCAGTAACTCGTCAGCCCGTGTAGACAACTTTTCCGGCCTGCTCACCGACCTCTCAGAAACAGCATGTCTTCAATTGGCTCAGTGGGCAAACCAATTCTCATATAGCCCCCGATCCCTTCCTCTTAATGCTACTGACCTCAAAGATTATCCCATCTTTGTCCGGCCGCCGTCGGGAATAGATCCTTTGGAATTTATTTTTACCAGCATCATTCCCCGGCCGGATTTGTATCAAGGGATTAAAACCGGACGGTTTGAAACCGAATATCAGGAGCGGCTGTCTGCAGCCCGGGAAGTTGCTCCGGTTCTGGCTTCCGCGCTTTTGGGATTGGCCGCACACCCGGCAGAGCTGGATTATTTACGTCTGGGAGCTATGGGGGAAAACTTTATGGCCCGGTCCTTAAATATTTCTTTCTCGGCAGTAGATACGGGTTGCGGTTTTACCAACACCCAGCTTCTGAAAAATGCCAACTTTTCCGCCCCGCCCGAAATATTTTTTTATACTTCTGCTACGCCTGTCATAAAGTTCACGGAATCCCGATCCGATTGCCCGGCAATTCAATGCCCGGATTGCGGTTGGGAGCCGGACTCAAACGAGCTGGCTGAAGTCAAATCCGGAACACTGGATGAGTGCCCGGACTGCGGCTTTCGCCCGTAGCTTTTAGTTGCAAACCAGTTTGAACATTGATTATTGAACATTAATTAAGGTATAATCCTTGACACGAGTCGGTGAGACTCTTTTTTTATGGAGGCTTTAGCCGACATAACCCTCCAACAATCGCTCTTCGAGCCGTGTACGATATAGTACTTGAAGGCGAGAAGTAAGATGTGGATGGGTGTACAATTTAATATTATGAACCCCGTCAGCTACCTCAAAGCCACGATAAACGAGCTGAAGCAGGTTACCTGGCCGTCAAGGGAAAGCACCATCAAGCTGACCCTTATAGTTCTGGGTATTTCCGTCTTCGTCGGCGCCTACGTCGGCGGTCTGGACCTGCTGTTTACCAACCTGTTAACTTTTATAATTAAATAATTTTATAAAATGCCTGACGATCAAAATCAAAAACCCGACGCACAGCAGACTCCCCAGCCGGAAATACCCTCCGCGGGTAAATCCGTCACTGAACGCGGTTTGGGCGGTAAAGTCATTCCCGGCCATATGGTCGTCAATGACAATCAGGAAACATCAAAGGACGCCCGCTGGTACGTGGTCCACACTTATTCCGGCCACGAAGCCCGTGTTGCCGAGACATTGCGCCAGAGAGTCGCCACTCTCGGACAATCGGATAAAGTATTTGAGCTGTTGATCCCAACTCAGGACAAGATCCAGATCAAACACGGTAAAAAGTCCTCCGTCAAGGAAAAAATCTTCCCCGGCTATCTGCTGATCAAAATGATCGTGGACGACGACTCCTGGCTGGTGGTCCGCACCACACAAGGTATCACCGGATTTGTCGGCGTGGGCAACAAGCCGACTCCTCTTTCCTCCACCGAAGTTGAAGCCATCATGCAGTTTGCCCAGATGGGAGCGCCCAAGTACAAGGCCAACTTCACCGTCGGCGAGGCAGTCAAAATCACGGACGGCCCGTTTGCCGATTTCCTGGGTTCTGTCGAATCAATCGACGA
>LCNU01000019.1 GCA_001001375.1 Candidatus Amesbacteria bacterium GW2011_GWC1_47_15
GGAGCTGGGGTCTAAAACCTTGCCGCTATTCATCCTGTCCCAAATGCCGCCAAAGACCGGGACCGCAGGTACCTCTCGACACCGGTCGTAAGATCAGCGCGCTGCAAAACTATGACAAACCGTCCGAGCTGATCCATACTATCCTGGAAGAAATCCGTGAAACAATAAAGGACCGGGAATCTGGTTCCCGATAAACCTTTTAGTCAACTCTCTCGCAGAATACACCCATAGCAATGTTAAAATTACCCCAGTCCCCGGGGCTCATAGGTAAGTGGTATACCGGGTCGTTCGCATCGACCAATCGCCGGTTCGATTCCGGCTGAGTCCACAAAATTAGTCTGCTTTTTCATACACCGCTCCCCGGGAAACCCCCAGTTTGCGCACCAGTTTATTTTTCTGCAGCCATCCCAGATCATAGTGCAGGGTTTTTGGGTTCACGGAAAGAAACCTCCGATGTATAAAGTCAAATGAACTCCGGGGGTGCTCCCCGATAACAGCCAGTATCTCCTCCCGCCTGGGCAGTAAATGCGGTGCCCCCTCGTCTTCCGGCTCATCCTTCAGCCTCTCCAGACCGGCGTTCGCCTGCCGCACCACCCCCTCCAGAAAATACTCCACAAATCCGGTCATATCATCCGAAGGCGTGAGCACTTCGTAATATTCTTCCCGGTGTTTTTCAATGTATTCTTCCAGCATCAACAGCCCCTTAAACCCATATCCCTCTGTTTGTAATAGATATGCCGAAACTAGCCTCCCCACACGTCCGTTCCCATCGGCGAAAGGGTGGATCTTTTCCAGAATGAACTGGGCTGCAGCCGACTTTTCCGCCGTGGAATCATACAATCCGCTGATATACCGCGAGTACTCATCCATCATTTCCTGCAGCCGGAAATGCGGCGGAGCCACATGCACCGCCACCCCCGCCTGGTTATAAATAGCCCAAGGTTCGTTTCTGTATTCTCCCGCACCCGGTGACAAATTCTTCATTGCCGCGGAGTGTAGGTCCCGTACCAGTTTTGTAGAAAATTTATCTCCGTAGCCTCCGGAAAAGATCCGCCTGTAAGCGGAAAGCAGATTCTGGGCCTCAAGTTTCGGTGACTGTTCTGTCGCCGGTATCCCTTCGATTCTGGCAGAATACACAGCGCTCTTTAATAGCGACCTTCTCAAGAGTTTCTCTTCCACCACCGACATCTGCGGCAGGGCATCATATACTCTTTTAAGCACCTCGATCTCCCCCAAAAGCGCAGTCAGCCTCGCCGTCTTGTCCCATTTATAGTTAAGCATTAGAACATATTAGAACATATTGGAAGATATGGGAAGATAAACCTTCCGGTCTGGAAAGAATCCGTCTCTCCCGAGACACAGCACATGGTAAAATAATCAAGCTGCCAGGGGCCCGTAGTTCACCGGTAGAATAACTCCATGGCATGGAGTAGAAAGGGGTTCAATTCCCCTCGGGTCCACTAAAAAATTTATGCCTGATTCTTCCCCCCCTGCCCGCTTCCTCCTCTTTACTGTCTTTCTTACCGGGGCTGCAGTATTAATCATAGAAGTCACCGCCACCCGCCTCCTGGCCCCATATTTTGGAAACACTATTTACAGTTTGTCCAGTGTACTTACCGTTATTTTGGGAGCCCTAAGTGCCGGCTATTACTTGGGGGGGCGTCTGGCGGATCGTTTCCCCCATACCCGGTATTTTTATTCCGTTATTGCTGTTTCCGGTCTGGCTTTGCTTTTGACCAAAGTATTAAGCACGATTATCCTTCCTTTGTTGTCCGCTGTATTGGGTCTGGATACCGGCCCGCTTCTGGCCTCATTGCTGTTATTCACCTTACCCGCGGCCTTGCTTGGTACCCTCTCGCCTTATGCCATCCGGCTTATTCATTCCTCCGCCTCCGCTTCCGGTGTCGGTTCAATCTCCGGTACGGTTTATTTCGTCTCCACCCTGGGCAGCATCGCCGGAAGTCTGGGTACCGGCTTTTTCCTGATCCCTCTTTTTGGACTGGACCGGATTATCACTGCTACTGCCTTGGGGCTTGTTTTTTTGGGAATCTGGGGGTTGAAATTCAGGCCGGCAGTACAGATTACTTTGCTGTTTATAGCCGCCCTGATTTTATCCCGTGTTTTCCATAATCCCCCGTCACCTTATCCCAATACTATTTTTTCCATGGACGGTTTGTACCAAAAAATTTATATTGTGGAAAACAATTCGCGCAATCCCACAGCCCGCTATCTTATCCAGGACCGGAATTTTTCCGCAGGGATTTACCTGAATTCAACAGACCACGTTTTCGAATATACCCGTTACTTTTCCCTTTACCGGGTGTTTATGCCCCGGGCCAAAAATATACTTGCCGTCGGCGGAGGAGGATATACTACACCGCGTCACTTTCTTGCCGAGATTCCCGATGCCCGTGTCGATGTGGCAGAAATAGAACCCTTTCTGTATCCTCTGTCGTTAAAATACCTCAACTTGTCTCCGGATGCCCGCTTGAATAATTTTACAACTGATGCCCGCCTCTTTTTGCGCCAGGCAGATAAGCCTTATGATATTATTTTTGCGGATGCGTATTCTTCTCTTTTATCCATCCCTGTCCATTTGGCCTCTCGGGAGTTCTTTCAGCTGGCCCGTGACCACCTTTCTCCAGACGGCTTGTTTATAGGCAATTTTATCGGTAGTTTCACTCCCGTAAAAAACTCCTACCTCCTCTCTCAGATCAGGACTTTCATCAACGTTTTTCCCAATACATATCTTTTTGTCCACTATCCGGACCGATTGGACATGTCCCAGAATGTGATTTTTTTGGGCCTCAACAGTCAGGATAAACCTGATTTAAAAACTTTGCTTACCCGGACTCCCCTGCTAGCTGTTTCCGATCCACTGTCGCATTACATCGATCCCTCAAAGTTGGAGCTTGACCACTATCCCGTATTTACTGACAACTACAATCCCTCGGAACATTTTCTGGCCGGGGATCTTCGCGATAGCTACACTCTTCACCTCAAATAATTTTTTTAATATCCCCTATTTCAAAAACAATCTCGGATTCACCTGCACTCCGTTTTTAAATATCTCAAAGTGCAAATGCGGCCCGGTAGATCTTCCGGTGGAACCTTCAAGTCCTACCACATCTCCCCGATTTACTGATTGCCCTACGGTTACCGAAACTTTGGATAAATGCGCATACCGGGTCGCATAACCGTTTCCGTGATCTATCATCACTTGAATCCCATAGCCCGAGTTATCCTTCCAGCTGGCCACTGTCACCCGGCCGGCATCTGCCGCCAATACCGGTGTTCCGTGGGAGGTAGCGATATCCAATCCCCGGTGGTACCAGCTGAAGTTTTGGGTTAACCTGCCTCCCATCGGCCATACAAACTGTCCCAGTGCCGATACCACCCCCGCATCCGGAGTCCTCTGGGCCAGGCTGGGTGTCCTCGGGCTCCAGGGTGCCGGGTCAGCAGGTTTCTTTCCCTCCGGCACAATCAACTCCTGACCTACATCCAGGGAAAAATTCTCATTGTCTTTAAATGTATTAAAGGGAAAGTCCACAATTGCCTGGGGATTGGCTTCGTACTTCTTGGCAATGGTATAAATCGTCTCTCCACGCGTAACTTTATGCCTCATACCCGTTACCGGCAAGACTCTTATCACATGGCCGGGACGGATTGCATCGACTGATTTAAGACTGTTTTCCCATTTTATGGTATCTTCGGAAACCCCGAATTTGTCTGCAATCCCCGACACCGTATCCCCGGGTTGGACGATGTATTCGAGTACCTTGTCCCGTACTTTGTCGGATACTTCGGTTGTTGTGCCCGTATCCGTCACCTGCATTATCTGGCTGGATGGCAGCAACTCCTCCCCCTGATTCTGCTCTATTCCGGGGAAAGAGTTTGCCAAAACCGGGGCCAAAACTACTGCCATCGCCACCAATCCTCCCATGGCCGAATGTACAAACGGTCTGGCAAAACGGCCTCTCTGCCGGTAAAGCACTTGAGCTACAGCCCCTTTTACTCTTTCAAATCTGGAAAATACCTTGTAAATCTGGCGAAAAACCAGCCTGTACCAGTCGCTGAAAAACAGCTTCAAGTCCTTGGTAAGCACTTTCAGGTTGGGCTTCATCTTATTTTGCCCTCAAACCTTACCATATTCAGACTACCCATGCAAAATTATTACTTTCCAATTTTGTCCCGAAGGTTTCTTATCCCCTCTACGCTGACAGTGGACACAAAACCACCCACAAAACCTGCAATTGCCATTGGCAATATTCCAGGAACGATTACAAGCAAAGACATAGCCATTTTCTCTGGAACTGATACTTCCGGTCTGTCCCAAATTTCATTTAGCATCACACCGGCTGCTGTTACAGCTCCAACCAGTACCCCGATCTTAACCTCCCAATCTTCAATCAATCCGGAACTTTTAAGAATTTCCATTTCTTTAATCTTACATTATAGGTCTTAATTTGTCAATTTCTTCCCTCGCCACACCTGCATCCGACCACGGACGATCTTGTTTCCCGATAAGTATGGTCTTCTCATGCCCTTTTCCTGCTATTAGTACAATATCACCTGCTTTGGCCATCTTAAAAGCTCTCCTTATAGCCTCCCTTCTGTCATTTATCTTTATTACTTTATCGCTGTATCGCTTGTTAATTCCGCTCATTATTTGCTCAGCTATCTCATCTTGGCTCTCCATCCTCGTGTCGTCCGACGTAATAATAACTACATCCGCCAACCTGCTTGCTGCCTCCCCCATCATCGGCCGTTTGGTTTTATCCCTTTCCCCCGTCGCCCCGAAAACTGCAATCAACTTCTTATTTTCCGGCAATTCTTTTTTTAATTGTTTCAGTACCTGCTCCAGTGCGTTCGGGGTATGCGCAAAATCCACAATCACCCTGAATTTCTGCCCCGCTTTCACCTCTTCTCTCCTCCCCGGCACTCCGCCAAAGAACTTGATCACTTGATCGCTTAATCGCTTATTAACTTTCAGAATTCCCACCACCGCTTCCGCCGCCCCAATATTGTATTTGTTATAGTCTCCCGCCAGCACTTCAGCTATATTTCTTATTTTTGTTTTCCCATAAGGAATCGTTTTTACATTGATCATTTTATAAGATGGATCATCCTGATTAAGAACTGCGTACTTCACTCTTTTAAATAGCTTGAGTTTGGTATTTTGGTATCTGGTCATATCGATAAAATCGTCCAAGTGCTCATGGGTGATATTGGTCAGGACGCCGATATAGAAATTGCAGCCCATCACGCGGTATTGGTCCAAACCGTGCGCCGTTACTTCCAGCACCAAATGCGTAACCCCTTCCTTCACCATCCTGGCAATAATTTTCTGCATCAGGGTCGCATCCGGGTTAGTAGTATGGAACCCGGTATCAATCTCTTCGTCCCCTATCTTCGCGGAAACTGTAGAAATAAGTCCCGTTTTATATCCTGCCGCTTTCAGAATTTCATAAATCAAAGTGCATGTGGTCGTCTTCCCATCGGTCCCCGTCACCCCGATCACCGTCAGCTTTCTGGCCGGATAGCCGTTCCGCGCCACTGCCCACACGGCTCTCACAAAGTGCCATAAATTTTTTACTCTCTGCACTTTCCATTTAAATTTACCTCCCCCCTCCCCCTCCTAATCTAGGAGGGGGGTGAAGGGAGGTGGTATAAAGCAGTTCTATAATACCGCCAGCCAGACTCCGAAAATCGCCAGCACCATCCCGAGTAGCCATGCCCTGGCCACAATCTTGGGCTCCTCCCAGCCGATCAACTGCAGCCAGTGGTGCAGTGGGGCGATAGGAAAAATCCTTTTTTTCATAAACCGTTTGGAAAACAGCTGCAGGCCTGAACTCAATCCTTCGGCAATAAAGACTCCGCCGATTACCATCAGTGCTATCATTTTCCCCGAGAGCAGCCCCACTACTGCAAGTGTCGCCCCGAAAGCCAGTCCTCCCACATTTCCCAGCATAATCCGGGCCGGGTAAATATTGAAGTACAGGTAGGCAATTAGTCCTCCCAACCACAGGGAAATAAACAGCATCAACACCTGGTCCAATTCTGTAGCCGCAATTACCCAAAAAGCCAGCAGGCATATCATCAACAGTCCTCCGGACAGTCCGTCCAATCCGTCGGTAAAATCAAACGCGTTGGCAAATCCCACGATCAAAAAAGCATATAGCGGTACAGCCAGCCACCCCAGATCCAGATAACTGCCTGTGAGTGGCATATTTACGATATCCATGCCCAATCCCCAATACATCAATGCTCCCACCCCGAAACCCAACAGCCATTGAATTATAAATTTGTGTCTCATTCTCAATCCGAAAAATCCCGTTTTGGCAAATCCGAAAATCTTTATTAAATCATCATAAAAACCCAGCAATCCGAATCCTAAGAATGTAAATATGATTACTCCCAACTCTCTTCCCAGCGGGTACCCGGACGTCAACTCCCCTTTCACCAACCAGTAAACTACTGAAAATAAAACCGCCACTATCGCCGCTACCGGAATTCCCCCGCCGGTAGGCACACCGGCTTTGACCGCGTGCATTTTCCGGATCTCATAAAAAGCTTTTGTTGCGGTTTTTCTCTTTTCTTCGGTTTCCCGTCCCCTGGTGAATTTCCACCGGTACAGAAGGCCGATAAAAGGCACCATCACAGCCATGGTCACACCGAAGGACAGAATCAAAAGTCCAAGATAAAACCTCATTTATTTTTCAAATTTTTTTCCGTAGGTCTAATCTGTTGTGTTCACGTACTCCCCATATTATAGAAATTGCCGTCAAGCCTAAAATTATATACATCCCTTCTCTTCCCCACCCCCACCCGAAATAAGTCTCAGCCACTTCGCTGGTAATCGCCCCGAATCCTCCGATTACCCACACCCCCCCGACAAACTTCGAAATTCTCTCCTTTCTTTCGCTGACTGTGGCCATTCCTTTAGTATAATACTCTCATGCCACCAGTAAAAAAGGTGCATTTCATGGGGATCGGCGGATCCGGTCTGGCTGGTGTCGCCCAGATAGCCAAAGCCTATGGCTTCTCTGTTTCCGGCTGCGACCTGGCCATAGATACCCCTTATATTGATAAAGTCAAAAAAGCCGGAATCAGCGTTTTCAGCGGCCACGACGCTTCCCATATTGCCGATGCGGATCTGGTGGCTGTCAGCCCGGCAATCTTTTATCAAAGCGACAACCATCCCGAGACGGCTCTGGCCAGGAAAAAAGGCATTCTTATTAAATGGCAGCAATTTTTAGGCGAATATCTCCATCACGGTAAATTTCTCATCTGCATCGCCGGCACTCACGGTAAATCCACGACATCCGCTCTTGCCGGGCTGGTTTTGGAAGCCGCCGGCCTGGATCCGACTGTAGAAGTCGGAGCTACTGTTCCGGTGTGGTATAACAACGTTCGTATCGGCAAGGGAAAATATTTTATTTCCGAAGCGGATGAGTATCATGACAACTTCGCTTCGTATCATCCGGAGATAATTATTTTAAATAACATCGAGTTGGATCATCCGGAATACTTCGGCACTTTTGAAAAAATACTGGAAAGCTATTTAAGATTCATAAAAAATATTAAACCCGGCGGCACCCTTATCTTCAACGCCAATTCCTCCGGCAACCTGGAACTCATTAAACTGCTCAGCGGTCAAATTACTGATAAAAAACTGGTTCTCGTTTCGTACAACTATTTCGATGTGAAAAACGAAATGCTGTCTCCCGATAAAACGAAATTTGAATATCAGGGAAAAAAATATGAACTGAAAATTCCCGGTCGCCATAACATTGAAAACGCTCTGGGAATAATTGAACTGGCCAATGTTTTGAATATTAATTTCTTAAACTTAAACTCGGCTCTTAAACTGTTTTCAGGTATCGGCCGTCGCCTGGAACTGCTGGGGGGAAAGAAAGGTATCAAGATTTACGATGACTACGCCAACCACCCCACCGCCTTCATGGCCACCATTCAGGCTGTCCGCCAGTTGAATCCGGACTCCCGAGTATGGGCAGTCATCGAACCGCACACTTTCTCCCGCCTCCGCGCCGTCCTTCCCCAATTGCCCGCATCCGTCCGCGGGGCGGATCATGTCATCTTCTCCAAAATATATGCCTCGCGCGAGCAGGATCCGGGAGACTTTTCCGGAGCGGATATCTCAGCGGCTGCCAAACATCCTGACTCTCGTTATATCCCTGAATTCCCGGCAATTATTGATTATCTCCACTCCCATTCACACACCGGCGATGTCATTCTGGTCATGGGCAGCGGGCAGTCCTACAAACTCTCCCGCCAAATCCTTGAAAATATTTAAATTTCTGTTATTAATTTCTTTTTTATTTGGAGTTTCGTTAGAAGTTTCCGCGCATTTTCATCAGATTCCTACCGCCCGGGTAATTGCTTCCGTTGCCTCTTCTGATATTAATAAAGACCCAGTCCTCACCCGGCACCGCTACTATTATGTCCTCCGTCCCGGATATATGGCCCGTACCCGCTGGTTTTCAGGTGGGTTGGTCTCCCGGCTGGCATTTTTCCTGACTTTCAATCCCGATGCCATCGCTGTAACTTACTGGGACAATATATTTTTAAAAAATCCTGAAGATGCCCATAATGTCCCCCTGATAGCACATGAGCTGGTCCACACCGTCCAGTACAAAAAGCCCTTACTTGTATACCATGCTGTCCGCTATTTCTGGTACTACTTTACCAAGGGCTACCAGTCCGTGCCCTATGAACAGGAGGCATTTGAATTTCAAAAATCGGTCCTCCAGGCCATTTTGTCAGCAGAATAACGGTATAATCAGGTTGTGACATATCAGGAATTACGCGCCAAATACCCCCGGTTCATCTTCCGCAATTTTGTCTGGCAGAGGATTGGCTCCGATCTGAAAGTCACTTACAATTTTGAAACCCCTCCGGACCATTACTTCAAACATCAGATGGTTTTTAAAGATTTTCCTTCGGGTGCGGAGCCTCTCCATTATCAGGATCTGCTTTTTCATATCGGCCTCTCCCTTATGCCCTCTTATTGGAAAGCAACCTGTTCCCCCATTATCGAGATCCAGGCCGGAGCCCTAGCTTCCCCTCAGATCCCCTTTTGGGAGAAGTTATTTATCAAAGGTATGGGAGAGTATTTCTACCAAAACCAAATTGACTTTGCACAGCCAAAATTCCTTAATATCATTTCAGCTCCTCCCTCTCCTGAATTAGGAGAGGGAATAAAGGGTGAGATACCAAAAAAGACACCGAATCTGCACAATAAAGTATTAATTCCCCTTGGCGGCGGCAAAGACTCGATTGTCACTCTCGAACTATTAAAAAAACATTACGACACGGCTGTTTTTATGCTCAACCCCACCCCTTCCATGTTGAAAATTCCGGTGTTGGCCGGAGTAGATAAAGTATTTATAGTCCAAAGCATTATCGACCCCTATCTTCTGGAATTAAACCGTCAGGGCTACCTCAACGGCCATGTACCATTTAGCGCTTTCCTGAGCTTCGTTTCATTATTTATTGCCGCAGCAACAGACTGCTCTCATATTGCCCTATCCAACGAACGCAGTTCCGAAGAAGGCAACACTGAATACCTGGGTTATACTATCAATCACCAATACAGTAAGACGCTCGAATTCGAGACCGACCTTAATCGCTATATCGCTCAGTCACTTAATCTCTCGATCACTTATTTATCTTTCCTCCGCCCCCTATACGAACTCCAAATCACCAAACTTTTTTCCCTTTACCCTCTGTACTTTCCCGTCTTCACCAGCTGCAACCGCAACTTCATGATCGATCCCGCCAGGCACCCGGGGAAAGGCCTCTGGTGCAGGAAATGTCCCAAATGCGTGTCTCTCTCCCTGCTCCTTACCCCCTTTATTGGCAAGAAAAAAGTAATGGAGATCATGGGCGGTTATCCGTTAGATCTCCCAATAAATCAAGTAACTATTAACAAACTGACAGGCAAACTGCCGGTAAAGCCTTTCGAATGTGTCCTCACCCGGGCAGAAGCCCAAGCCGCACTCGAAATTATCCAATTTGGCCAATCTGACCAATTGGATCAATTATTGTCATCTTACTTCCACAACCCCAATCTCCCGTTTGAATTTGAGGATATACTAAAAGCAAATTATGCCGGTACTTGATCAAATCAGCCGATTAAGCAAAGTCCTGATCCTGGGCTTCGGCCGGGAAGGCCGGTCCACTTATCATTTCCTTCGCTCCCGCTTTCCGGATTTGCAAATAGTTATTGCTGACCAAAAAATCCAGAATAGCGTACCCGAAGATCCGAAAGTAAAAACATTCTTCGGTCCTTATTATTTAAAACAAATGTTAAATGCCAAATGCCAAATGGTCATTAAATCTCCTGGTATCTCCCCTCACTATCCGGAAATCGTCGCCGCTAAAGAGGCCGGAGTCATTTTTACTTCCCATACCCAGATATTTTTGGAAACCTGCCCTGGTAAAATCATTGGCGTCACCGGTACCAAAGGCAAATCCACCACCGCTTCTCTTATCCATCACGTCCTTTCCAAGTCCGGCATCTCTTCTGTTCTGGTAGGAAATATCGGCACCCCAGCCCTGGATTTTCTGGACCAAATTACCTCCCGTACGCTGGTGGTCATGGAATTGTCCTCCTACCAGCTGATGGATGTTACCCGCTCTCCGCATATCGCCGTCATGCAAAATATTGTTCCGGATCACCTGGACTATCACCAGTCCTTCGACGAGTATGTCGCCGCCAAGCAGAATATCTGCCGTTTTCAAACTGAGGAAGACTACTATATCTACAACGGTGATTTTCCCCTGCCCAAAAAATCGGTCCATCTTACACCGGCCAGTAAAATATCCTATGGTCTCAAGCGCGCTTTGATCGACATCCAGGATTCGCCTCTCAAAGGAAAATTCAATCTTTACAATGTTATGCCCGCCATGATAATCGGCAAAATGCTTGGCCTGGATAGCAGGCAGATTACTTCTGCCGTAAAAACCTTCAAACCTCTGGAAACACGCCTCCAGCCGATCGGAACATTTAAAGGTGTCACTTTTTATGAAGATGCCCTGGCTACAATTCCGGAAGCGACCATCGCCGCTCTTGATGCCTTTTCTTCGGGTATCGGAACTCTCATTGCCGGTGGTCACGAACGAAAACAAAAATACTCCAAACTTGCAGAAAGAATCCTATCTGACGGTATTTCTACACTGATACTTTTTCCCGATACCGGAAGGCGGATTGAACAGGAAATTACCCGCATTGCCTCCAAAAAAAATTACACCCCTCCCCAGGTGTTTCATGCCGGTTCTATGAAAGAGGCGGTCCGGCTTGCGTATAAACATACTCCTTCCGGTAAAATCTGCCTCCTCTCCCCCGCCGCCCCCAGCTTTACTCTTTTCAAAGACTACCGGGACGAAGGGGGACAGTACAGGAAATATATTAAACAGTTGAGCACATGACCCCTGTTATTGAAGGCGTGACACCGATTATCACTGCCGCCGGTCGGGGAGTCAGGATGCAGTCTCAAAAAACAAAAACGCTTTTTCGTATCGGGGGTAAACCCATTTTGGAGCACACGCTCATCAGTCTCCGTCATACTTTTTGTCAGCCACCGATTGTAGTTTTGTCCCCCAGCTCCTCAACTCTCAAGGAACTGGTCAGGCATTACAATGGCAATTTCCTCATTCAGCCGGAACCGACTGGTAATGCCAAAGCTTTGGAACTGGTTCTCCAAAATTACTCTGTTACTTCACCTTCCGTCTTCGTTGTGAACGGGGACGACTCTTACCTCTATTCCGTTCAGACCTTGAAAAATTTTGCCGCCAATTTCAATTCCAAACTACTTGAAGTTTCCTTTATCACTACCCATCCCCTCAAACCATATCCCAATGTTCGCAAAGTAATCAGAGATGCCGGAAATAACTTTACTGCTCTTGAATATTCAGACATTTATAATGAGGTCGTATGTGGCTGTTATCTCTTTAACACCGCCTGGGTAAAAAAACATTTGCCCCTGCTTTCTCCCAAACCTCCAAAAGGTGAATATCTTATCGTTGATCTGCTAACCATGGCTGCTTCCACACATGCTAAAATCGAGCCTTTCCTGCTCACCAACCCGACTGAATGGTGGGGTATAAACACCAGAGAAGATTTAATGTTTGCCAGAAAATTATGGAAAAAACAGCACCCCGAATAGAAATCTTTCCTCAAACCCTCTCCTGGGGAGAAGTTCTCTGGGCATCCTCTCATCCCATTGGTCCGGAGAATCTGACACTAAAAGTGGTCATCGATGACGCCCCGAATTTACCGCCGGATATTATCATTCCTGAAATTAGCGGAAACAAGCAGATGTTAGGGCTCATTGCTGTCACCGGAACCTCAGAAAATCCTGTACTAACAACTAAATTGACCGATTACCGTAATCATGTCGGAACTAATCTCAATCAGGGAAATTTTGAAAAAATCCGTGCAACCCATCCGGAGCTCCTGGCCAATGGTATTGTAGTTTGTTCGCTGATATTTACTTCTGATAATCGGCTGGTCCTCGGCAACCGGATGAATGGCCTGCCCGGGGTCATAGGAGGAACATTGAATACAGACGAGAAGCGTCCCATGACATATTCATATCACTTATTTATGCACATGGAGGATGAAATCCAAGAGGAATTAGGTTGGAGTGAAAATGAATTCGAAAGCGCTTCCACCCGATTGCTGGGAATTGTCCTGAATGGAAAAAAGCTGCGCCCTCTATTGGTATTCGTCACCTCTACTTCTCTTACCTCTGATGAAATAAACCGGATTTTCAATGACCGAGGAAATAAGGAAGAACACACTGGTCTGATTTTTCTCGAAAATACTCCGCAAAATCTGTCTCAATTTCTGGCCGATCATCCGAATGATGCCTCCACCACACTCGCGACTTTGGACTCTTTAAAACTTTACGGAATTACGCACCCAATTTTTCTATAACTTCTCCGATTCCTTTAATTTCGGCTCCATAGACAGGGCTTAGGTTAGTTGATAATCCGATATTTTTCCACCCCAGCTTTTGTGCTATAACTTCTGTAGCTACAGATAAACCCCTGGTAGTCAGTTTATCTCGGGTAAACTCATACTTTACCTCCATCTCAGCCAACGGAAATTTCTCTCCTGTCACATTGATCCATCCTTCACTGTCTTTCCCGTTTATCGCCTTTTCCCGGTTCAATAGAAATTCCTTAACCTGTTGGCCTTTTCCGGTATGTGCATATTCTCCCATGGCGATTGTAAATAAACATCCTGCCGTGTCCCCTGTTTCTACTAGTACTCTTTTCATTGACTCAGAAAAAATATATCTTCCGCATCCCATACCCCAATAATCTGGATTTACTGCAAAATATGCTAGTTCCACCGCAACCGGGGTGTCGCCAGATACAATTAATTCTTTATTCATTTTAGTTAACCAGATGCTTTCTCCGTCGGATTTCATCAACAGCTGCTTGCCCAAAGTTTCCCAGGCATATACGGCCACTTCACTTGCCCCAACCTGCCGGCCTTCCTCATCCCAAAAAACGAATGGCCGCGTCGCTTTTCTTGCTTGACCCAGAATAATTTCGTCGACTGTTTTCGAAGATTCCTCTACCAACCTTCCGAGCACTTCCGGTTGAGATTTATTTTCAAAAAACGCCCTCTGCAAAGTTGCCGCCGCCGCTTCAATTCCTCCGTATAAACTCGCCGGTTCTTGAGTGAGTAGTAAATCCATTCCTTATTAAGGGTATCAGACTTTAGCGTCTTTCATCATCACCACTGTTGCAAACCTGCCCTCAGGCTCTCCTGTTTTGATAGATCGGATATGCGAATAGAAATTATTATCAGTGAAGACATCAATACCTGAACGGGAAATATTTCCTTTCTTTACCCCCGCATTTAATAGCTGATTTGTCAGATAATCCTCCACTCCCAGATACCATATTCCGTCTTTCTTCTCGACAAAAAGTTCCCAACCACCGGATTTCTTAAAAGGTAATTCCCCCTCCCACGTGTAAGATTTTTTCCCGATTCCCGGCCCGATTCCCACTACCAATCTTTGAGGTTCACCCCCCAACCGCCCAATCCTCTCAACTACTTTCTGAGGCAGTTCTCCGTCTACACCCCGCCTTCCGCAATGCACCAACGCCAGGATCTTTGCTGCAGGTTCAAAAAATATTACCGGGAAGCAATCCGCGGTCAGCATCCATAGCGGTACATTTAATTCCCGGGTTACCAAGGCATCGCCTGTAATCTTTTTTCCCATTTCCGCCGCGCCAACTTCTACAATTTCCGTTCCAGCCTCCAATGAAGCGGCTACAAATTGTTTATAATTCAATCCCAATCCGGCCAGAAACCTGTTTCTGTTCGCAGTCACCTCCGCTTCCGCTCCCCACAGCAGGGACATATTTCCCTCATCCTTTGTCGAAATCCCGTGTATCAATTCCGGCAGACCTGACAACGATACCAACCGGTACATCTGTCGAGTATACTATCCCGTTCTGCTCCCTACGTCAATCCAGAGTATGGGTGTTTCGAACTCCTTTTTAAGTCTTCCGCACCACCCAACCACCCTGCCTACCTGCTTCCCTGGTTCAATCTTGCCTTCCGGTAAATCTATATCATACTTCAAGGCCACTCCGCATGCCTCACATAAAAAAGCTCTCTCTCCCTTTTCGGGCGCTATCAGCTTTTGTGGTCCGCATACGCGTACGCGTTCCGGACATCCGGTGAGGATTTCTATTTCCGTTTCCGCCATATATCAAATATATGAAATTATACACGAAATATTTTTTAGATTGCGTAAGAAAACGAATTGTCCCAAGCACTTAGACTTTAATTTCTGCGTTATAATAATCCCGCATGGCAAATTATCAGGTTACCGGTGGAGTTGTCCTTTCCGGTGAAATCACTCCTTCCGGCTCCAAAAATTCTGTTGTTTCTCTCATCCCCGCCACTCTGCTTTTCGACAAACCTGTCACCCTGACTAATGTCCCGGATATTACGGACGTCTCCCGCCTTGTAAAAATCCTTACAGATATGGGAAGTAAAATTGACTGGGATAAGGAAAACTGCACGCTGCTGATAGACAATTCTCAGGTTGTTTACGATCCCCTCACCCGGGCAGACATTGGCGAAGGTAAGGGTATCCGCGGAACCAACCTCCTCTGGGGGCCAATGCTTGCCCGCTTTAAAAAAGTCGAGGTAGCGGAACTTCCTATTGGTTGTACTCTGGGTGCCCGGCCAATAGATGCTCATTATCAGGCTTTCATGGACCTGGGAGTCAGCGTCAAGCAATTGGACGGAAAAATTATCCTGGACGCGACAAAAGCCGTGTCGGGACTTGTCTGGCTGCTGGAAACCAGCGTCACTGCCACCGAAAACGCCATTATGTTGGCCGTCAGCCTCCCGGGTATCTCAATCATTACCAACAGCGCTTCCGAACCTCACGTCCAGGAAATATGCCGTTTCCTCAACCGGGCCGGGGCCAAAATTACCGGTATCGGCTCCAGTCACCTCACCATTGAAGGCGGGCTTCCTCTTTCTCCCATCTCCTACAATATTATTTCGGATATTTACGAAATCGGTACTTTCCTCGCTCTCGGTGCACTTACGGGAGGCGAAATCCGTGTCCTTGCCGCCTTACCCCAGCACTCCACTGCTGTAAACCGGGAGTTTGCCAAATTCGGAATTAATATTGAATACGACGGCGATACAGCCATCGTCTCCTCCGGCCAAAAACCCGTTATTACCAAAACTAAATCCCCTCTAATTGTCCGTGCCCAACCCTGGCCCGCTCTGCCAGTGGATATGCTGCCGCTTTTTATCCCCCTGGCGCTGGCCGCGCCTTCCGGCCAGGCGTTATTCCACAACTGGATGTATGAAGCGGGACTTTTTTGGACCAGTGAACTGATTAAATTAGGGGCAAACATTGTTATGTGTGACCCTCACCGGGTCATTGTGATCGCCGGCAATTCCCTCAAGGCTGCCCAAATCGAAGCTCCGTATATTATCCGTGCCGTCATTTCCCTTGTAATGTCCGCCATGATTGCTGATGGTACCACGACTATTATCAACGCCGACTCCATACACCGGGGCCATCCACATTTCGCTCAAAATCTCCGCCGTCTCGGGGCAAAAATAGAAGAAATTTAATATGAAACTTCAGGAAAACGCGGACCTTACCTCGTATAACACACTCCGGGTTCCTGCGAGGGCTGCCAAGTTAGTCCGCTTACGGTCTGAAAAAAAACTGAAGGAACTAATCAAATCCGGATTTTTCGAAAGCGATACTTTACCTTTAGGTGACGGCAGTAACCTGCTGTTTGTTAAAAAAAATATTGGATCAGCCATCAAAAATGAAATTCTTGGGTCGGAAATTGTAAAGGAAACAAAAGAAACTGTCTTAATAAAAGTATCTTCAGGCCAAAATTGGCATGAACTGGTGCTTTTTGCTACCAAAAACAATTGGTCGGGCCTGGAAAATATGGCTTATATTCCGGGGACTGTCGGAGGTGCAGCCGTGGGAAATATTGCCGCTTATGGTCAAAACCAGGAAGACGTATTCGAATCCCTTACAGCCATCGATCTGAAAACAGGTAAACTGGAAAAATTTTTAAAGTCCGACTGCCGTTTTTCATACCGGGAAAGTATTTTCAAACGGGAATTGAAAGATAAATATTTCGTCACCACCGTCACTTACCTTCTGTCCAAAACCCCCCAGTATGATGTTTCATACCACTCGCGCTATGAATCTCTGGCAGACGAACTGGCCAAAGTTGCTACTCCGCCTTATTCAATTCACGACATCGCCCGCGCTGTAACAGCACTGAGACAATACAAACTCCCGGACTGGAATACCGTCGGTACTGCCGGCAGTTTTTTTAAGAATCCCCTTGTCGGCAAGAGACAATTGAAAAAACTCCTTAACGCTATTCCCGAACTCCAGTATTACCCCGCCGAAAAACTATCTTATCTGCCTCCGGATGAAATGGGGAATGATTCATTTCAATTAAAAGTTCCCGCCGGCCGGTTGCTGGAAGAGTTGGGCTGGAAAGACAAAAAAATCGGAAACGTCGGCACATTTGAACGTCACGCTTTGGTAATTATCAATTACGGTGGTACCGGACGCGAAATTTATGAATTTTCGGAAATGATGCGCGAAGACGTCAAAAAAAACTTCGGTATTGATTTGGAATACGAAGTCAGGATTATTTGATGCTCCAGATCTTGCAGATAGTATACCCTCCCCTTATACGGTTTGCAATCCCGATTTAACTGTCTTCCCTTCTGGCTAGTTGGATCTGTTTTCTGCGGATATTTCTAATTTTTGGAACATCGAAATCAGACAGGTATATATTTAGTTTTTTCAAATCTTTCGGCAACAGATCTTGTAATTCGCGCTGACCGGATAGTGAGCTAAAAGCCACGGGATGGATATAGAAATAACCCCATTGATCTAATAAGTTTTGGACCTGGTAGCCTACGCCTTCTGTCTCAAATTGATCCCTTATACTTTGTGTATCGGCTTCCTCGTCTTCAACTATCACTTTCAGGTACTCGATTAAAAATCTTGCTTCAGTAACGTTAAGTTTTAATCCCTTCCCCATTACCGCCGCCGCTTTCTCAATCGAAAAATTTTGCGCTGTAAACTCTTCCTTCTTCCGCCCCATAATTATCAGCGATTATAATGGTGACAGCCCAAATGAACAATCCCCTTGTTTTAACTCTTCTTCACCTTTGGACCGGGCCGCTGCCAAAGGAGGAACTTTTCCCGGATCGTAAGATCGATCCTTTATTGCACTGGGTCATCCATCCCATCAAGCGCTGGCTGGCAAAAATTTATCTATGGATTCTGCAGCGGTTTTTTGGCTTGAAGGTGGTGGCAGTCACCGGTTCGGTAGGCAAAACTACTACCAAAGACATGCTTGCTTCCATCCTCTCTCTGGAAGGTCCTACCGTTGTCACCCGGGACAACATCACATCTACTTACAACATTCCCGATACCATCCTGCGCTGTACACCCGCCACCCGTGTTCTCGTGTTGGAAATGGGTGTGGAATACCCCGGGGATATGGACTTTTATACCTGGCTGGCCCGGCCTGACATAGGTATTATTACCTCCGTTAACCGCACCCATACCCATTTCCTGGGTACTGTAGAAAACGTCTCCGCGGAAAAAGGCAAACTGCTAACCGCTTTGTCCCCCGCGGGTTTTGCCGTCGTCAATGCCGATGATCCGAATATCCTGATAAATACCCAGGCTTCCATCCTGAAATTCGGAGTCAACCCGGACTCGGAAATTCGGATCATAACTTCACAGCTTACTCCCGACTTCAAAACCCGGCTTGTTCTATCGATAAACGGCCAACAAATTACAGTTAATTTACCCATAGCCGGCCGGCATTTCGCCTTAAATGCCGCTGCCGCCGCAGCCGCAGCCTTCCGGCTTACTGCCCGCCCGCAGAGTATCTCAGCCGGGCTGGAACGCTTCGCCCCTCCTCCCCACCGCATGACCCCTGTTACCCTCAAAAACGGGGTAGTTCTTCTGGACGATTCCTACAATGCCAACCCCTTGGCAGTTTCCGCCTCCCTGGAAACTTTGGCCGAATTGGCTCAGATCACCCATCGCCAGCCTGTATTTATTTTCGGACAGATGAACGAACTTGGCCAATACGAACAATCTGCTCATGAAGAAATAGGTATGAAAATTGCAAAACTGAAAATTGGAAAATTGTTCTGTACAGGCCCTGCTGCCAAACATACCGTTACCGCTGCCGGTTTCGGCGACTACTTTGAAACCGTGGAAGACCTCACTTCCGCAGTCAGCCAACAATTAACGGCCACCGATTTACTCCTATTTAAAGCTTCCCGTTCCTACCATTTCGAATCTATCGTATCCGCCCTAAAGGATACTCCTTAAAGGAGTATCCTTTTTGCATATTTCCCCGTACGTCGAGCGCAATCCCCGCCAGCCAGGAACGCCCGGAAAAATGTGAGCCGGACGACCGAACTTGGGATTGGCAGTGGTCGCAAAGCGACCATTATTCCATCCGGCGAGACTTTTTCAGTGACTCTGGCGGGTCACCTTTCTTGGTTCATTCTTTGGCGAAACAAAGAATGAACAACATTAACTGTTTTTCATCCTGATTATTCTCTTCTTCAGTTCCAGTATCTCCCTCTTCAGCTGCCAGCGGCGGACATTGTGCATATTATGGTCATCCATCACCAGTTTAGCCCCCTCGTTTTCCCGGAAATCATCCCCCATATCCGCCTCAATTCTTTTACGGGTTATCTCCTCCATCCCTTCAGATTCCAACTTGAATAGTTGCGACTGAAGAGCCTGCAATTTCTCTTCTAATTTAGTAATTGGTAGTTGATAATTGGTCATTAAAGGCGAATTATATTCGCCGCGATTGACTTGCTTCAAGCCCCGGGATATACTGTACAAACTAATCCGCAATTAATGTGCGGTATCACCGGGGTCTGGAACTCCGGTTTTTTAAACTATGCTTACCAATATCGAAGGTCTCCGGAAATTAGCCCAAAAAGCGGCAACCCAGGAAAACAACTTTGCCAAGAAACCATTTCTTGATCCGGATGGATTGACATCATCTTTTGACGTTCCTTCATTGCGTGCGATCTGGGAAATTTCCGACCTCCGCCCCGCTCCCCAAACAATAGAACATGTTAAATATCTGGAAACTTTGGAAAAAAAGGGTAGGATACTAACAAGCGCCCAGATAATTGTCCTGGCTCTTTCCCGCCGGGATCCGGGCATTTAAACGATCTCCGTCCCGGTCACGACCTCTCCGCTCATAGCCTTTTCCAGATTCCCCTCTGTTTTGCCGCAGATGATCACACTGCTGATTCCGCTTTTTTGGGCCATTTCCAAGCTTTCCTCTATTTTGTGCCTCATTCCCCCGGTCACATCCACCACTCCTCTTTCTTTGCTCACTTGTATCACTCTCTCCACTTGCTGGTCCTGGCCAATTAAACTGGCAGCTATCAGGCTTAGACACTTTTCACCGGAAAAAATTACTGCCTTACCAGCCACATTCCATATAACATCGCCGTAAACAACTGGTACCAGGTTTTTGTCCAAAATGTCTCCCACTATTTTTGAGTTGTCTTGGACCAATTTTTCACCCTCCATAACAAATAAGTCATGAGGAGATATCAGAACCGCTGGCATTTCTATCTTCAGCATTTCTTCCACCACAATTTCCCCGATTTTTTGGGCAATTCTTTGCACCTTTGCCGCCACCAAATCGGTTTCCATGCCATATTTTTTCACCGCCGCATGGCCGTAATTCCCGCTGCCTGCAGCAATCACCAATCGACATCCGGTTTTTTCCCGGGCATTCCTTATTTCCTCTGCCAGCCGTTTTATGGTCGGTAGGTCTGCCGTTTCCATCTTCCCGTCCTTGGGAGCTATCAGCCCTCCCCCCAGTTTTATCACCACCACACTTTTGTTTCCCACGATCAAATTTTACCACTATAAATATTAGGTTAGTTTCTAGCCTCCCACCACCATTTTCATACCTCAATCATACCGAATTCGTCAGCTACCCTACCTTCGACAAGTCCCGTAAAAATTCGTCGTTGCTCTTCGTCTTCTTCATTTTATTGATCAGCAGTTCCGTCCTCTCGTCGTTGTCTAAGAGGTCCAGCATCCGCCGCAACTGGATAACCTTTTCCAGCCGGTCGCCCAGCAATTTTTCTTCACCCCTGGTTCCGCTTCTGACCAGTTCAAAGGAAGGGAAAATTCTTCTGTCCGCCAGCTTGCGGTCCAGATGCAGTTCCATATTTCCCGTACCTTTAAATTCCTCATATACCAGGTCGTCCTGGCGCGATCCGGTGTCCACCAGACATGTGCCCAAAATCGTCAGGGATCCGCCTTCTTCAAACTTCCGGGCTGCTCCAAAGGCCTTTTTGGCCGGGTAAATTGCCCCTGCCGAAAACCCGCCGGAAAGCGTCTTACCGGAATCCGGTGCAATCATGTTGTAAGCCCGTGCAAGCCTCGTAATCGAGTCCAAAAGCACAAACACGTCTTTCTTCAGCTCCACCAGTCTCTTTGCCCGTTCAAGTGCCAGTTCGGCAATCCGGACTTGTTCTAGCGGGGGTTCGTCAAAATGGGACGCTGCCACCTCCCCTTTCAACGATCTGGTAATCTCCGTCACCTCTTCCGGCCGTTCGCCGATCAATACTGCCATCAGGTGCATGTCGGGGTAGTTTTTGGACAGAGCTTCCGCAATTTCTTTAAGCAGCCAAGTCTTCCCGGCTTTTGGCTGGGCTACGATCAAGCCTCTCTGGCCTTTGCCGATAGGCGCTATCAGGTCGATAATTCGGGTAGACAAGATTTCCGGCTCCGTCTCCAGCTTCAGCTGTTCATCGGGAAACACTGCCGTCAGGCTGTCAAAATCAGGTCTGTTTGCCGCTTCTTCCGCCGGCAGAGTGTTTACTTTTTCCACCTTGAGAAGCCCCCAATATCTCTCATTTTCCTTCGGTTCTCTCGCTTGTCCGCCTACCATGTCCCCGGGTCTAAGGTTAAACCGCCTTACCTGGGAAGCGGAAATATACACATCTTTAGATGAGGGAATCATTTTTGGCCGCAGATATCCGTGGCCATCGGGGGTAATGTCCAAAAATCCTTCTACATATTCTGTCGGCAATCCGGCATCCGGAAGTACCCGGTCATCCACTACTCCGTCAAAATTTGGTCCCCGGGATTGTGAGTCGTAAGACCCGCCTCTACCAGAAAAATCCTCGTTTCCGTTGCCGTTTTGCCGCTGAACCGGCCGGATATATGTCTGTACATTACCCGTAGTCCGCGCCTGACCCGGATTATATCTTTGCCCTCCGGGGCGCACGACCGGGCGGACGTTTCCGGCTCTGGGCGCGACTTTGCCTATAACCCGGACAACCCCCGGCCGCATTACCGAACGCACACCGGGACGGATCATCGGCTGTTCGTCAAATGACTCGTTTCCTTCCGGTGGGGTAGCGGCGCCTGCCGTCCCGTTTTTATCCTCTGCTAGATCGTCTGGCATAATGCTTTGTTAACCCAAAAAAACTTCAAAGAAAAGCGATATATATTCAAATATTAGATAGTAGATATTAGCTTCACGATTACGGGAGAACTCTTGCCTTCTAGTTCCCTAATCTTCCGAAAGATCCAAGGACTGTGCCTATTATACCTTCCCCCCACTGCCTGTCAATACCGCACTACTCCCATCCTCTTCTCGCCCATTCTTCCTTAACTTTTTTTCTAGTTTCTCTCCAGCTTTCCATCACTCTTTCATTCAATTTATCGCGTTTATTCATGATTTCTCTTTGTCTTCGTATCCAGATTTGTTAACTTCCAGGTCATTCTTGCAAACTTCTGTTTGAAACTTTCCCCGGTTTCGATTTCATCTATTAATAATTCCCTTCGGTCCCTGGAATTTATTTCCTCCCAAACCGCTTCAGCTTCTTCGGGACCGATTTCTCCACAAGCTAATCGTAATTGCGTCAGTCTTAACTGAATAAGGTATTTTGTTACCTGTGATGTTTCATCTTTTTCCGGTTCATCCGAGCCTCCTTCTTCCCAGAATGTATATCTCAGGAGGATGCCCAGTTTTTTTCTATTCTCGACATCACCAGGTTCTAATTCTTTAAATCCCTGTAAAAAAAATCCATAATACTTTGCTTCAGGTTTGTAAATCTCTTCCAATTCCCGGGCCAATCCGTCAATCTTTTCATGGGTAACCTCAATTTTTCCCATTACCTGGATTATACATCAGGACACCCTTTTTGCCACTACTACCAGCCTTTTCCAGGTAGTCCCCGGCGGATAGCAGGTCTGCAGAACCAATATCTCCCTTTCTTTCTGCGGCACCAGAAACTTCAAGTCAGATGGAGGCAGTATTTCCGTCTCCTCAACCACGTATTTGTACATCCGCTTCTGGTATACAACTTCTACCTGATCCCCAGATTCAAGTTTGTGCAACAGATAAAATACAGCGTTATAACGGGCAAAGTCTACCCTGGACCCCACGGAATGGGCAAACAGGTATGTGGTTCCCACTTCCCCCGGGTGCGCCAAACCGGACGCTTCAGCTACCCCATTTCTTAGCGCCTCCATATAGGCCTGGGTATTCCCGGCGTCTACGTTTGGAATCACTTTAGATACAGCCAAAATCTTCGGGATATTAATCGAGTAGTTTTCATCCGGCACATTGTAGACTGGTTTAGTCACCCAAAATGGAATGTCCGTGGGAGAGGGAAACGCTGTCAGCTCCGGATTTGTCGACGGAGCAGGCATGCCTGCGGTGGGAGTGGGAGTTGCCGGATATTTCACCACTGCACCTTTCATACTCCTGAGAGTGGAAACAGTGGAATACTTTGCTTGGGCCATGGCCAGCGGCCAGTAAATGACAACCAGCCCCATGGCAGAGATAACGATCATCATCAAACCTCCGACGCTGAGTACCTGAGCTGAGCTCTTAAGAAAAATTATCAGCCGTCCTACATACACCTCCTGCCGCTCTTTCTTTTTGCTGTCATACAGCACCCCGGACTTCATGTATTTATTTTAAAGGGAAAACCACTGTTACCATATTTTCTTGGCTGTCCGCCGCATCTTTACTCCGGTCACTCCGACCGCTGTCATAGTCACCCCCCATACCCACATTGGTACCCCTGTCCTCGGCACCTTAGGCGCTACTGCAATCCCGTCCGTACAAAAACATGTGTCGTCTGCAGGGCACGAAGGGTTCCGGCATTCGCCTTCGATACAGGAAAAACCCGCCGGGCATGATTGTCCTTTACTGCAATCCGTACCGCATATTAGATTCGTATTCGGATTTACAGTAGGTGTGGGGGTAGAAACCAAACCGCCGATACCGTTCACGGGCGTCGGTGTACGGGTGGGGATATTGGCTGAGACCGGTGTCGTTGTGGGAGTTACTTTGGGTGTCGCCGTGGGAGTAATATTCCCCGCTGTCGGGCTGGGACTGCGGGTAGGTGACGGTCCTTGTCCCACCCAACAATCTCCCGAATACCACACCATATATCCCAGGAGTTTGCAGGAATTGTCCCAACTTCCGTCCTGCCGCCTGCAGGTTTTGTCAAACATGGAAATCTGTACCGTCCGTCCGCACCCGGGATTTCCTGTTTCCTGGACGTTAGACCACGTAGATTCGGACTCCAGGCACTGTTCCCATTTTCCGGCACAAGTCCATTTGACCACCCCGTTGTTCGT
The DNA here is from genome assembly GCA_001001375.1 of Candidatus Amesbacteria bacterium GW2011_GWC1_47_15. Classification (GTDB taxonomy): domain Bacteria; phylum Patescibacteriota; class Microgenomatia; order CAZETR01; family Amesbacteraceae; genus GWC1-47-15. Next base: position 24,246 of record LCNU01000019.1, read on the forward strand.
ACCCGCGCATCTGCCTGTAGCGGGATTGCATCCCGGGTCACAGGTGTAGGTGGTAGCAGCCGTCCCGCTGCCGCACAAATTTACATAATAGCCGTCCCCGTAGGTGATCTGTGCTTGTGCGGTTCCTGCAGCAGGCCCCAACACAAAAAACACACTTACTATGGCTAAGATTATTTTAATAAACATAAATTGATACAAATAATATATTTAGTGAAACAGACCATTTTACCCCATTTGGTCAATCCTATGCTTTGTGCCGGGTATGGAAGGCCTGCTTTTTCCGGCCAGTTGACAGGCCTGCCCTACCTGTCACCCCGGCTTGTTCGGAACTGCCGGCCCTCCATGCCAGACACAATGCTCATTAATGTCCCAAGCTAAAATCTATGAAAAAGTGCTATCGGCAGACTTTATTTTTCCTTGACACCGGCAACTTTAAAGTGATATCACCTATATCAAGTGTAAATCGCCGAATCTGTCCAGGCGATTTCCTCTCAAAGAGCATTGCTACTCGTGGCCCACAATCCAGCGATGGCGATGCTCTTTTTTTATTCAGGTTTTAGTCCTGAAATTCTCTTTTCTAAATTTAACTTGAGAAAAAATCTATTGAGACTTGCACCAATTAATCCAATTGATACCGCCACCAATCCTATTTGAATAAAATCTGTCAATAATTTGCCGGATTCAGTAAGGTTAATATTATTTTCCAAACTGGGAATCAAAAATAATGCAATCAATGACGAACCCATTACTAGGCTATTTGCAAGTATATTCTGGGAACTTTCCTTAGATAAATTTTCAAGTACTCGGATTTCTGTAGCTGCTTGAATTTTTTTTTCTTCGATTCCAGCCATACTTATCTCCCCACGCTTCCAGAAATAACATCCTGATTAAATCTGGTCATCTTCTTAAGCTGGCCTCTCATGACTACTGTGCCTCTTGCCGCTTGAGAAATCCTCTGCTCCCTCCTGTATCGGGCAGTCTTCTTTCTCCAAATAGAGAGCAGTTTTTTCATATACTCGATACCCCGCTTCGGGGCCTGAAAGCAGTTTATCACTCTTTGTCAAACTTCTCAACCCATAGTTTTA